>JAISTL010000277.1 GCA_031272615.1 Methylobacteriaceae bacterium
CGGATGTACTTTCCGCCCTCAAACAGGACGCATATGACCTCGTCGACACCATTGACGCGCTGTATCAATCCATGGACAATTCGTTGAGATTCCCGGCGGAAACGCCGCCGGCGAAAAACGGCGCCGCCATACCCGCCCAATCCTCAGAGACCGCTCATATCCATGTGGAACGGGATTATCGGACTGTCGCGTGCCCGATGAATTTCGTCAAGGTCAAGCTTGACCTCGACGGCATGGAAACCGGCCAGCGCCTCGCCGTGCTGCTGGCCGACGGCGAACCCATCGACAACGTGCCGCGTTCTGTGGCAGCCGAAGGGCACAAGGTACTGGGACAGACCCGCGTCGGCGACATCTGGCGGGTTGTGATCGAAAAAGCGGCTGACTGATATCCGCCCCGCTCCCGGGAATCCCGCCATGACTACTGTGGAACACCTGATTGAAGACATCGATCTCGGCCCGGATATCGGCCCCGGAGAGGTCTGGCTGGTTGGAGCGGGACCGGGTGACCCGCGCTATCTCACCCTTGAGGCGTTCCATGCTCTCGCCCAAGCGGATGACATCGTGTACGACGCGCTGGTGGACCCGCGGACGCTGCGGCTTGTTCCCCGCGCCGACAAACACTTCGTCGGCAAGCGGTGCGACAGGCACTCCATTGCCCAGGACGACATCAACACCCTGCTGATCACACTCGCCCGGGGAAACCGGCGGGTGGTGCGGCTCAAGGGCGGGGATCCGTTTCTCTTCGGGCGCGCCGCCGAAGAAGTGTCGGCCCTGCGTAATGCCGGAATACCTGTGCGGGTGCTTCCCGGACTCACCTCGTCGCTCGCAGCTTTGACCCGCGCGGGAATCCCCCTCACACTGCGGGGAGTCAACGAGGCCCTCGTTCTGGTTACCGGCCACGTTGCCAACAACCACAGGCAAGCGGACTGGCGGGCTCTGGCCCGCATCGGGCAACCGCTCATCATCTATATGGGGTTGAAAAACATCCGCCATATCACCGACGAACTGCTGGCGGGCGGACTGGCTCCGGAAACCGATGTAGCCGTCATCATGAGCGCCTCATGGCCCGGGGAGCGTGTGTTTATGACAACGCTGGAAAAAGCCTGCGAAGACAGCATTCGCGAGTGTTTCACGCCGCCCGCCATTCTGGCCGTCGGCAAAACCGTTGCTCTGCGCAACCGGTTTTCGGTGTAACCAAAAGCCGGAATTGGGTTGTTTCAGCTCGCCGCAGGATTTTCCATAATTTTTCAGAATTTGTATTGACTTACAGTCCGTTTCGTCTTATAAATCGAACAAGTTCGTTTTTTGAGCTTTGTGGCGATATTCCGGATGCAAATAGCGGGAAAATTACCGTGTTTCCGGAACATCTCTTCAATACGGCAAGTCTGAAAACAACAGGTGCCCTTGTCGAAAGCCTGCCTATCAGTTTGGAATATCATCGGTTTGTAAGATGAGAGAGTGTTTCGGCCCGAAAACATCTTCGAGTCTGCTAAAAAGAACAACTCACATGAACATGCCCGGTTCATATCCCATTCAAGGAGGTTTTTATGCGCAAGTCGTTTGCGGTCATCGCCGCATCATTGTTCACCTGCCTGGCGTTTCAGCCGGTTCCAGCCACGGCGCAGCAGCTGCCTGAAGAAGTTAGGTTTGCCTGGGCCGGAGCGCCCCGGATTTGGGTTCTCGCGAAAGAAGACGGCTCTTTTGAGAAGGCTCTCGGCGTTCGCGTGAAATGGGTACAGTTCGGCAGCGGCGCCGATGTGCTGACATTATTCGCCGGCAAGGAAATCGATATCGCGCGCTTCGGCTCCAATCCGGCGATTTCCGGTTATGTGCAGGGGCTTCCCATCGAGCTGATCTCGGTGCCCGAGCTCATTGCCACCAGCGAGCAGCTCGCGGTGAAAGCCGAGATCAAGGAACTGAAGGATTTGGAAGGCAAGACCATCGCCTTCCCGCCGAACTCGACGGCTCAGTACGCCTTGGAAGCCTTGCTGGACAAAGGGCTTCTCGACCGTTCCAAAGTGAAACTCGTCGGTTTGAAACCGGCTGAAATCATTGCCGCGTGGAAACGCGGCGACATCGACGGCGCTTATGCCTGGGACCCCGCAAAAGCGGAAATCACATCTTCCGGCGGGCATGTCATTTTCTCCACCAAGGATCTCAAGCCCGACGGCATTCTGATTTACAACAATTACGTTGTTTCCAAAGAGTTTGCCTCCGCCTACCCCGATCTCGTCGCCAAGTTCCTCAAAGTCCACGAGGAAAAGGTGGCGCAGTACAAGAAAGACCCGGAAGCCGCGGTGAAAACCATCGCCAAATATCTGGATCAGTCCGAGGATTCGGTGCGCGGCACCCTGGCGGGGCTGGAGTATCCGTCCATCGCGGAACTGCTCTCCAAAGACTATCTGGGCGACGGCTCCGATCCGGACAATACCGGAATTGCCCTAGCTGAAAAGAAGACAGCGGAATTCCTCGTCAAGGCCGGGCAGTTGCAGGCCGAAAAGGTGCCGGCCGGATTCGGCGCCTTCAACAACCCGGCTTATCTGAAAGAAGCTCAAAAATAAACGGATGGTGTTGCCATGACGATTTGGCGGCGATCAGCAATCAGCATTCTGTCTGTCGTCAGCGTGCTGGCATTGTGGCAGCTTGCCGGCACGTTGCGATGGGTGGACCCGCTGCTGTTGCCCGCGCCGAGCGAGGTGCTGCAAACGGCGGTTTTCCTCGCCGCCAACGGCTATCAGCAAGTACCGTTGTGGCAACACATCTTTGTCAGTGTCGCGCGGGCGCTGGCGGCATTTTTCGTCGCGGTGCTGGTGGGCATTCCACTGGGATTGCTGATGGGGCTCAACGCCTCGCTGGACGCGGCGTTGGACCCTTTCATCCAGTTCCTGCGCCCTCTGCCGAAAATCGCCTTGATTCCCCTCACCGTGGTGTGGTTCGGCATCGGCGAGACATCAAAGTTCTTTCTCATATTCATCGCCTGTTTTCTGAGCGTGGTTGTCGGCGCTTCGGCGGCGGTGCTCAACGTCCAGCGGGACCGCATCCGCGCGGCGAAACTGCTGGGCGCCGACCGCTGGCAGATTTTCCGTTTTGTGATTATCCCCCATACCCTGCCGGAACTGTTCACCAGCGTGCGCCTTTCCATCGGCATCGGCTGGACGGCGCTGATCGCGGCGGAACTGGTGGCCGCCACCGCGGGCCTCGGCTGGATGGTGTTGAACGCGGGCAATTACCTGCGCACGGATATCGTTATCCTCGGTATCCTCCTGTTGGGCATCATCGGCTATGCTCTGGACCTGATGCTGGTTCTCGCCCAAAAGCATTTTGTACCCTGGGCGGGGAAAGACGCGTAACATGTCCGGTGAAGCCCGTGTAACAATCCGGCTCGAAGGCGTCGACAAATTCTTCGGCGGGAAAACCGCCGGCGGGGCAAACGGCGGCACTTTGGCATTGAAGGATATTTCCCTCGAATTGACCGAGGGCGAGTTCGTCTGCCTGCTGGGGCCGTCGGGATGCGGAAAATCGACTATTCTCAATCTCATCGCCGGGTTCGACCGGCCGACTTCAGGAGAAGTGCTGGTCAACGGCACGGCGGTGGAAAAACCGACGCCGGAACGCGGCATGGTGTTTCAGCAGCCGACGCTTTTCCCCTGGCTGACGGTCATCGACAATGTGACCTTCGGCCCGCGTATGCTGGGCGTCGCCCGCTGCGATTACCTGCCGCCGGCGCGAAAATATCTCCGCAACATGGGCTTGGAAGGGTTTGAAAACCACTATCCGTGGCAACTCTCAGGCGGCATGTGCCAACGGGTGGCGCTGGCCCGCGCCTGGATTTCCAGCCCCGGGATTCTGTTGATGGATGAACCCTTCGGCGCGCTCGACGCCCAAACACGCCTGATGATGCAGGAACTGCTGGTGAATATCTGGGAATCGGCGCGCACCACCATCCTTTTTGTGACCCATGACGTTGATGAAGCCCTGTACCTGGCAGACCGGGTGCTGGTGATGTCGGCAAGGCCCGGCAGAATCGTCAGAAACTTCACCGTTCCGGGGAATCGTCCGCGGGATATCGAGAATCTGGCAAGTGACCCCAGTATGATGGAAATCCGCCGCGACGTTTTGCGCTGCGTGCGTGATGAAGTCAGAAAATCCATGGAGCATTCCACACATGACTCCGTTTCGGTTTGATTATTACGCCGCTCTGCACGCCGCCGCGCCGCGGATTCTCGAAGACGCGCGCAAGGAAGCCGCCGCGTTGAACATCCCCGACGAATGGCGCGGGCGATTCGGAGTTTCCGGAAGCAATTCCAGCGCTCCGGGCACCCTGCGCAAGGAGGTCGTGAACGCCATTGTCGCCGCCTCGTCGGATTATCACCCGCTGGTCAGGATCGGCGACGAAATCCGCAGGATAGTCAAATCAGTCTACGGCGATGACTTCGACGCCGTGACCATCAACAGCGCCGAGGCGGCTCTCGCGCTTTCCTACGCCGCACTGCTTGCCCCCTCGCAAATCGGAACGGGAGACCCGGGCCGGGCCGTGGTGGTTGTTCCCTGGGAGCGGCACATCGAACACCATGGCAGTTACGGCAGGCCGGTTCCGGGGCTCTACAAGGATCTGTTTGCCGATCGCGGCGCAAGTACCGGAGAATTCGGATTGCTCGGGCGGCGTATTCCTTTTGTTGACCTTGCGCTCACCAGGCTTGCCGGCGCCCGATATGAGATTCACGGCGTCAAGTCGTATGCCGCGCCGCTGCTGCTGCATGTGGACGCCGATGCCTCCGGCGCGGTTCTTGAAGCACAGGCCCGCCGGCACGCGGCAAATCTGGCGGGGTTTGTCTCTCTGGGCTATGACACGCCGGGGTTCGGCCACCCCGAAAAAGACCCCGACGGCGCCTCGAAACTCCACAAGCAATACGGCCGGCTGGCGGCGGAATTCGGTGTGCCCTACATCGCCGACAATGCGTGGGGAACGCCCTTCCTCGGCACGGACCCCCGGCCGATCAACGCCGATGTCATTCTCTACAGCATGGACAAGGTGGCAGGCGGACCGACGGCGGGTCTCATCATCGGCAAAGAGGTGTCGCTCATCAACATCCGCCGCGCTTTGGGCGTACATGGAGAGCGTTTCGGAACGGTTTCCTCCCACGGCAAGGGTTCGCATGCCGCATTTGACCCGGGCAAAGAGGCTTTACACGGCACTCTGGCCGCTCTCAGGCTGTTGCGGGATGAACCGCGGCGATTCCTCCAACCCGTCGATATCACTTGGCAAATCGTCGAAGATGAGTATTCCCGTGTCAAAGGAAAACTGAAACCGGGAATCGTCATCAACAAAACCGTCAATTCCGGCGGCGCGGAAATCAATTATCAGGACACTTGGGACAACGGCGGGTTCGGCATTCCCGTCTTCACCCATGAAGACCGCATCGCCCGCACCAACATTTACAACAATATTCTTGCCGACATCGGAATCGTGCCCAACATCTCCGATGACGCCAACATCCTGATCAATCCGGGCGCCGGAACGTTCGACAACAACGGCACAGTCGTCGAAGAGCGGCTGCGCCTTGCTGTCCGGGCGTCTTTTCTCGCCCTGGTTGTATTGCAGAACTGGAGTGATAAAATCGTTGCCGGAAAACGGTGAACGACCGAACAATCTGTTTTTCTTCGCCAATTACAGGAGCCGTCATGAATCTCGCGAAACTTCCCAGAAGAAACTATGTCACCGCGCCCACGCGTATCGACTATGCCGCCAACCTGACCAAGCTGCTTGGCGGGCCGGAGATTTATATCAAACGCGACGATGAACTGCCGGGCGCCGGGGGCGGCAACAAAACCCGAAAGCTGGATTTCGTCATCGCCGATGCCCTGCTGAAAGGCGCCGACGCGTTGGTCACCTGCGGCGCCGTGCAATCCAATCATTGCCGGTTGACGCTGGCCTGGGCGCGACGCGAAAAACTCCAATGCCATTTCGTGCTGGAAGAGCGCGTCCCCGGCAGTTATCACGAGGAGGCGTCTGGCAACAATTTCCTCTATCAGTTGCTGGGCGTCGACTCCATCAAGGTCGTCGAAGGCGGCTCGGATGTGGATGCCGCGATGTACGAAGTTGCCGAACGGTTGAAAGCCGCAGGCAAGAAACCGTACATCATTCCCGGCGGCGCCTCCAATGCCGTCGGCGCCTCGGGGTATGTCGTCTTTGCGGAAGAACTGCTGCGGCAGAGCTTCGAGCTTCAACTCAGCTTTGACCACATCGTCGTACCTTCGGGCAGCGCCGGCACCCACGCCGGAACTCTTACAGGCATCATCGGCGCCAACGCCGGAATACCGGTGCACGGCATCACGGTGTCGCGTCCAAGGGATGTCCAGGAAGAGAAGGTGTATCAGCTTGCGCAGGAGACAGCCGAACTCCTCGGCGTAAAGGGCGGCATCCCCCGCGAGGCGGTCCGGTGTTACGACGACTATTATCAGCCCGGTTATTCCCGCGTCAATGACGGCATGCTGGAAGCCGTCACGCTGTTCGCGCGCGAGGAGGGCATTCTGCTGGACCCGGTTTATACCGGCAAACAGGCGGCGGGGTTCATCGACCTCATCCGCAAAGGCGTTTTCAAAAAGGGCGAAAAGGTACTCTTCGCGCATACCGGCGGCGCTCCCGCTCTCTACATGTACCTTGAACCTTTCCGCGAATGGTTCAAAAAGATCTGAAGCGGAAACCGGGAATTGTCCGGGGCGGAGAGTGCTGGACGCAGTCTTCTCCGCCGGCAGTCACAAGCGGGTCACGACGTCCGCCGGGGCCGGATAACTCCGCGGTTCCGGCATGGCGCGCGGCGTGCCGACCAGGATGAGCCCGGCGATTGTCTCCCCCGGCGCCAGGTTGAGTCGTTCCCGGAACTCCGGGTATTCCGCCCGCCAGCCGGTGGTCCAGCGTGTTGCGAACCCCAGGGATTCCGCCGCCAGCATCAGCGCCAGACACGCCGCCGCGGCCGACAGCTCCTGCTCATGCTTTGGAATCCGCGGGTGCTCCGCCGCTTTGGACACCACCGCCGTGACAAACGGAACATCGCTGAATTCCCCGATATCCCGCCGTCTTTTTTCCGCCGGCATGTCGGGCCTCAGCACCGAAAGCGCGCCCTCCGCCCAAGCCTCCAGCCCACGCCGTGTTTGCTCCCCAAGCACAATAAACCGCCACGGCGCCAGTCGGCCGTGGTCCGGCACCCGGACCGCCGCCGTAAACATCGCCGTCTGCTGCGCATCATCCGGACCGGGCCGATGGAGGTCTCCCGCAAATGCCGAACGACGACTCAACAAATGGGTCAGTAACTGATTGTGAGTGTTCCGGTTTTCGGTTTTTTCCGGTTCAGCCATGTCCATCTCCTTCAGAATCCTGTTTTGCCGGATGATATTAACATTCAGAAAACTCAACGGTTTTTCCAGATTATTATCCTTGTTAGCAAAATCTTGCCGTCGAAAGGCTGAAAGGTGTATAATGTAGCGGTAACCTGACGGTAACCTGAAAACAACCATAATAGACGCATACGGCCATCCGCATTTGCGGTTGCCCTCTGCAGGAGGAGGATAACTGTTTTGGAACCGGGAATCATCGCTTATGTCACTTCCGTCGCGGCTGATCGTATCATGGCATCGGCAATTCCGGTGTCGAATTCCGCCGGTAAAGGCAAAACCGAAGTGCCGGCCGTTCCGCTCGGAACCTATGTGGTTGTAAAAACCGCCGATGACTATATGGCGGCGGAGGTTGTCGCGGTGCAGGAAGCGCCGGTGGACGCCAACGGCAATCAACTGGATGAAATTGTCTACACGTTGAATCCCCTCGGCGTGTTTTCTTCCCGTAACAAGGAACGCTTTTATTTCGGCGCCACCAGTTTTCCGGATATCGGCACGCCGGTTCTGCCCATGCCGCCCAAAGCCCGGCAAATCCTGTTCACCGGCGGTACCGTTGTCGAGCAGGCCGAAGACAGCCTGATTCCGGGGCGTTCGGCCACCCGTCTTGCCGGCCTTCAGGTCGGTACGGCGACGATGGGCGAGAGTTTTGACGTCACCATCCGCCTCAATGATTTCTTTTCCGGGCACCTGGCGGTTCTCGGCAACACCGGCACCGGCAAATCCTGTACCATCGCCTCCATCATGCAGGCGTTGTTCACCAAACAGGGAGAATACCCCGCCCGCGGCGCCACCTTCGTGATATTGGACGTGAACGGTGAATACAAAAACGCTTTCCGGGGCAAGGAAGTCCCCAAGGGATGCGGCGTGCAGATTCAGATGGATTCCGGAATCAATGTCGACGCCTATGTGATCGACGGCTCGTCAGCGAAAGACCGTTTGCGCCTTCCGCACTGGCTGCTGTCCATCACGGAATGGGAGTTGCTGCTGCAGTCCACGGAAGGAGCGCACTCGGCCGTGTTGCGCCTGGCTTTGGGGCTGGCCAGCCTGCGCAAGGAATTCGAGGACCGCCCGACCATCAGCGCTGCCGGTACCCAGCTGATCAACCTCTACGGCAAAAAGACCGCCGACGAAGACAAATACCAGCTGGAACACCACATCCTCGCCACCTGCGTTCTCGAATGCTTCCGCGGCGTTGACGGGGACAATCCGGTCGCCAAATATCAACGCATTCTGTCGCTCCTTGACCGGTACGGCACACCGGTTCTCAACCGCCATACCCTGGAGCGCTTCGGTTATTCCCAGAAGAGCGGCAACTTCTCTTATGCCGACAACGAAGGCAAATTCCTCGATGAAATCAAGAGCTACATCCGCCCCGGCCTGAAAATGCCGCCCTACCGGCAAACGCCCTTCAGCTTCGATGACCTGGAGCGGTGTATCGAGCTTGCCATTCTCTATGAGGAAGCCCACGGCAACCGCTCCATCCGTGACAAGTGCGCCGCCATGATCACCCGCCTGAAATCCATTCAGGATCGCGCCGAATACGACTTTCTGCGCTTCGACCTGAAGGAGGAAGACTACCTGATGAGTCAGGACGACTTCCTCAAGCAGATTCTCGGCGTCGAAGGCAACGGCGCCAATTTGACCAAAAAAAGCCAGGTCATCATTCTCAACATGAACAACCTCGATGACGAAATCATCGAGTTGCTGGCCGTGGTCATTTCGCGCATGCTCTATGAGAAACTGCGCTATGCCGAAAACCGCAACCGCTTCCCCGTACACATCCTGCTGGAGGAAGCGCACCGCTATATCGCGGTGACCGACGAGGACTACAACGTCAAGGCCAACGGCATTTACAAGCGCATCGCCCGTGAAGGGCGCAAGTTCGGCCTGTTCCTGATCATCTCCTCCCAGAGACTGTATGAGCTCGGCGAACTGTCGAAATCGGTGCTGTCCCAGTGCTCCAACTTCGTGATTCACCGCCTGCAGAACCCGGACGATCTGGCGTCGGTGCGGCAGATGACGCCGTTCCTCTCCGAATCTGTGTTCACCCGCATTACCACCCTGCCCCGGCAGCACGCGCTGATTTTCGGCACATCGGTCAACCTGCCGACGACCTTCAAGGTGCGGACCGCCGATCCTCTGCCTCTGAGCGATGACTCACACATCAAGGAGATCTGGTTCAGCCCCCGCAACACCGCGTTGCCGCTGGAATTCACTCCGGGCACCGTCAACGCCATGGACAGGAGCGAACCGGAGCCCGTCGCACCGCCGCCGAAACCGTTCCTGCGCCGGGCGGATGCCTATCACGACGGCGCGGCCGGCAAATAAACCAGCCGGGTCCGCCCCGGGCCGTCGATGTCCACTGAGCGATAAAAGCAGCTGCGCCGGCCGGTGTGGCAGCATCCGCCGTCGCCCAGCACGTTGACGGCCAACACCAGGGTATCCTGGTCACAATCGACAACAAGCGACACCACCTTCTGGATCTGTCCGCTGGTTTCGCCCTTGTGCCACAGTTCGGCGCGGGAACGGGACCAATACCACGCCTCGCCGGTTTCCAGGGTTCTGCTCAACGCGTCGCGGTTCATCCATGCCACCATCAGCACATCATGGCGCTTGGCGTCAATGGTCACGCACGGGATAAGACCGTTGGCATCGAACCGCGGCCGGAAGACAGTCCCCGTCTCCTGCTCGGACGCGTCAGCGCTCGGGGAGTCAAACGTAAAGCGCGGAGATGTTTCAGTCATGATGGCCTCCCGTGCGCGCCAGTGAGAAAAACCGAGCCTGCAAGGCGGCGTCGTCTTTGAACACACCGGTAAAATGACAGGTCATGGTCCGGGTTCCCGGCTTGTTGACGCCGCGCATGGTCATGCACAGATGCTCGGCTTCCACCAACACGGCAACACCCCTGGTTTCAAGGGAACCGGCCAAGGTTTCGGCGATTTCCGCCGTCATTTTCTCCTGGGTCTGCAAACGCCGGGCAAACACTTCAACCAGACGCGCCAGCTTCGACAACCCCACAACACCGCCTTCCGGCAAATAAGCCACCTGCGCATGACCAAAAAACGGCGCCAGATGGTGTTCACACAACGAGAAAAACGGGATGTCCCGCACCAGCACCATCTCGCCGTAATGCCCGGTGTCGGTAAACACCTTGTCGAGCACACTCCGCGCATCCTCCCGGTAGCCGGACCCGTATTCCAGAAAGGCCGCCGCCACCCGCTTCGGGGTTTCCAGCAGCCCTTCGCGTTGCGGATCATCCCCGAGCCAGCGGATCAGAGTTCTGACGGCCTCCTCCACCTCGGCAATCTCCGGACGGGGCAATTTCGCCGAAGCAGTCGGCCCGTTGAACGTTTCCATTTGTCTCTCCTGCGCCGGCGGCTTTCCCGGCAACTTCATCCGCGGCGGATGTACCCCGGAACGACCTTGGCGAAAACCGCAATTTTCGCTCATATACATGAATTATGCCACCGTGCGGCGATAAAATGCCGGGGAACCGCGACGGCGGTTCATCGGCCTTGCCATCCTCCCGAATTCCTTTCATAATCGGGTGAGTTATTCCCTCAAACCGCGTTCGCGCCGATGCTCAGCCGCTTGTCGCCCCGTTACCTCGCCCATCTGCTCATTCTGCTGTATCAGCGGACATTGTCGTCACTGTTCGGCAACGGCTGCCGCTATCTCCCCTCCTGTTCCCGTTATACCGACGAGGCGATTTTGAAATACGGGCTGTGGATCGGCGGCTGGATGGGTTTTGCCCGAATCTGCCGCTGCAACCCCTGGGGCGGCAGCGGGCTTGACTTTGTACCAAAAGATTTGCCTCTCAATGCGGTTTGGTATATGCCTTGGCGCTACGCCCGCTGGCGCGGGGTGAATCATCCGGACGCTCTCGTCTGCGAACCCTGTGACACCGGCGGCATCTCGAACGACAAACCCGATTCCCGATAGTGCTTACCCGCTTTGTAGGCGGGAGTGAGCAGGAAAGACAATGCCATGATGATGATAACCTTCCCCGATGGGGCTTCCCGACAATTCAACCCCGGTGTTTCCGGCCTGGAAATCGCCGAAAGTATCGCCAAATCTCTGGCCAAACGCTCCGTCGCCATGGTGCTGAACGGTGTGCTGACTGACCTTGCCGACCCGGTTTCCGCCGACGCGACCATCGAGTTCATCACCCGCGACGATCCGCGGGCGCTGGAACTGATTCGCCATGACTGCGCCCATGTCATGGCCGAGGCCGTGCAGACCCTCTATCCCGGCACCCAGGTCACCATCGGCCCGGTTATCGAAAACGGTTTCTATTACGATTTCTATCGCTCCGAACCGTTCACCCCGGCGGATTTTGACGCCATCGAGAAAAAGATGCGGGAAATCATCGCCAGGGATACGCCGTTCCGCAAGGAAATCTGGCCGCGGGACAAGGCCCGGAAGGTGTTCGAGGAAAAGGGCGAGGCCTTCAAGGTGGAACTGGTCGACGCCATCCCCGAGGATCAGGACGTCAAAATCTATTACCAGGGCGACTGGTTTGACCTGTGCCGCGGCCCGCACATGGTCTCCACCGGCAAAATCGGTTCCGCGTTCAAGCTGATGAAGGTTGCCGGCGCCTATTGGCGGGGTGATTCCAACAACCCGATGCTCACCCGAATCTACGGCACCGCCTGGGCCACCCGCGAAGAACTGGACGACTATGCCCGTCAACTGGAAGAAGCGGAAAAGCGCGACCACCGGCGGCTCGGCCGTGAGATGGACCTGTTCCACTTCCAGGAGGAAGGGCCGGGCGTCGTGTTCTGGCACGCCAAGGGCTGGACGATTTACCAGGCGCTCATCGCCTATATGCGCCGCCGCCTGGCGGGAGATTACCAGGAAGTCAACGCCCCGCAGATTCTCGACAAGGTGTTGTGGGAAATTTCCGGCCATTGGGACTGGTATCGCGAGAACATGTTCGTCACTCAAACCGAGGATGATCGCGTCTTCGCCATCAAGCCCATGAACTGCCCCGGCCACGTTCAAATTTTCAAGCACGGTTTGAAATCATATCGGGATCTGCCCATGCGCCTCGCGGAATTCGGCGCGGTGTCACGCTATGAGCCGTCAGGCGCCACCCATGGGCTGATGCGCGTGCGCGCCTTCACCCAGGACGACGCCCATATTTTCTGCACCGAGGATCAGCTTGCCAACGAGTGCCTGAAGATCAACGACCTGATTCTCTCCACCTATGCCGATTTCGGTTTCACCGAGGTGGTGGTCAAGCTGTCCACCCGGCCGGAAAAGCGGGTCGGTTCCGAAACCCTGTGGGATCACGCGGAATCGATCATGACCGACGTGCTGCAGCGCATCGAGCGGGAGTCCGGCGGCAAGGTCAAGACCGGCATCAACCCCGGCGAAGGCGCGTTTTACGGGCCGAAGTTCGAGTATGTGCTGCGCGACGCCATCGGACGGGACTGGCAGTGCGGCACCACACAGGTGGATTTCAACATGCCCGAGCGCTTCGGCGCCTTTTACGTCGATGCAGACGGCGCCAAGAAAATCCCGGTGATGGTGCACCGCGCCGTCATCGGCTCGCTGGAACGGTTCATGGGCATCCTCATCGAACACTTCGCCGGGCACTTCCCGCTGTGGCTGGCCCCGGTGCAGGTGGTGGTCGCCACCATCACCTCCGAGGCCGACGCTTATGCCCAAGAGGTGCTGAATCTCCTGCGGGAAAACGGCTTGCGTGCCGAAGCGGACCTGCGCAACGAGAAAATCACCTACAAGGTGCGGGAGCACTCGCTGGCCAAGGTTCCGGTTCTGCTGGTCGTCGGCAAAAAGGAAGCGGCGGACTCCACCGTTTCGGTACGCCGCCTCGGCGCACCCGAACAAAGCAGCCTCAAACTGGGCGACGAAGTCGCATCTCTGGTCGAGGAAGCCCGCCCACCCCGGTAAGCCGGCGGAAATGCAGTCTCCGGCGCTCAGCGTCTCATTTTCGCCGAACGCCGGAAGTATGATCGACCACGCATGATTTGTTTTGCGGGGAGGCTGCCATGACGGCACGTAGAGCCACTTTATTTTCGTTTTTCACGTCGCTTGCCGCCTGTGCGGCGGGTTTGATGCTGGGAACGTTCGCCGCTGACGCTCAACTCCCTTCCAACAGTCAGTCCATTCCTTTTTTCCCGGGGGACGCGCCGCTGGTCCTGTCGCCCAGAGCCGAGGACGAAGCGCCGCTTCCAAACGCGGGAGGAAAGTATGATCTCGCGACGACCGCGTTTTTTTCCGGCGAGGCCCGCGCCATCCATTCCGGGCTGGTCTGGCGCGTTTACCAATCGGCACCCGTCACCCACGAAATGACCCTCGTGGCAAAATCCACGGACCCGACCCCGATCTTCGAACTGGAATCGGGTGACTACATCGTTCACGTAGCCTACGGGCTGGCGGGAGATTCGCGGCCGGTGACCATTACCAACGGTCCCGTTGTCGAACGGTTTTCCATCAACGCCGGCGCGCTGCGTATCAGGGGAGCGGTCAGCGACGCGCCGATCCCGCCCAACCAGGTGCGTTTCAGCATTTTCGTGCCGTTCCCCGACACTTCGGAAGGGCACCTTGTGCTCAAGGATGTCAAGCAGAACGAGATCATTCGCCTGCCGGAGGGAATGTATCATATCGTCTCGGCTTACGGCGACGCCAACGCCATCATGCGCACCGACATCAAAATTGACCCCGGCGAACTCACCGAAGCGGTCATCAACCACCGGGCCGCCACAGTCACGTTGAAGCTTGTGTCCGCCCCCGGCGGAGAGGCCTACGCCGGCACAGTGTTCTCGGTGCTGACCCCCGGCGGCGACACCATCCGCGAAGTCTCCGGCGCTTTTCCGTCCATGACGCTCTCCGAGGGCGAATACACGCTCATCGCCCGTCACGAGGGCGAGATCTATTACCGCCAGTTTATTGTGGAATCGGGGTTACATCGGGATATCGAGATTCTGACAAGCCAGAAACAACCGCCGCAGGATGCGGACGCCAACGCATCCATCCGCGAATGACGAAAGGGGCCCCTTGAGGATCAACCCGTTGCGGCCGGCGGGGGACACCGCTGACCCCTTGAAAACGCCGCGTTAATGTGGTATACAGGTTGTTGTAAGGGCGCCTTGAGCAGCCGTATGCCGGGGAACCACGATGGAAGGGCGGTTGTCTTTCCGGAATGAAGTTGGATGAACGACTATATGTTCCGCTATGCAGGATCCTCGTTTCCCTCTTCATAACCACGAGCAGACGCGCGACCGGGTTCCCTGACCGGAAAGGAGCTCATGCGCACATTTGTTCTTTATTAATCGTTTTTCTTTATTATTGGTTAGGGCATGTAGTCGAACGGTATTCAAACCGGTGGAGAATTGCAGATGTTTCTGAGATCGTTGGGGTCTTATATTTTCTATATCATCACGTATTTTTATGTGAGCCGCTATGCCTACGTGATCATCAACGTCATGGAGCCGTCGTCGAACTACATGGGCCTTACCGTCGCGATGGCGACCATTCTTTATCTTTTCGGTTTGGGTCTCATTGCAATGGTCGGCTACTCACGACAGGTCCCGCTGACGATTTTGTGCGGGATCATCGGGTTTTACTGCCTGATCATCATTGTCCCGGATCAGCTGATTATCGCCAACGTGAAGCTCCCGCAACAGGCCCCTTGGATAATCCATTCCCCCGACTGTCTCTGGGCTATATTCGCCGCGTTCTCGCTGGCGCTGTCCGCCCGCCAGTTCTTCTGGATGGCCATGGAATCCTTCACATCCTACTTCAGGCCGAATGATTGACCCTCCGGCATTTTCGCTCGGCAAGCATAATCTGAAAATTCCCTCGACCAACCCGGCAATCCCGCGATGACGGTGTGCCGGGAAACACATCGCGTTTGGTGCCGCGCGGAACCCGTTGAACCGTCTCACGTCGGGCGGACAAGCCGCCTTGCCCGCCAAAGATGGCTCAACGCATACGACGACTTTTCCGCTGAGATTACTCTTTTACGGGAGCAAAGCTATCGACAAATCCGAGCTGCAACAGTGTGCGTCCAGGCGGGCGCCTGATCGACGCACGCCGACCACCGTGTTCCGGCCGCGTGGTATTCAAAACGGGAACTGATTTGAGGAGAAATCGAAAGAACGTCGCTCTCGCGGCTGCCGTTCCGCTGCTCACCCCCCCACCTCAATCGCACTACCGGCGAAACAAGGGGAGCGATGATATGGTCAGGTCGCTCTGGCGCTGGCCATGGCTGAACCGGTATAATGGAATGTATGGCTGAGTTCGCTGGCGACACTGCGCATGAAAAAGATGCCGGTGATACTGATAAGCGCAGCTATCAAGCCGTATTCCAAGGCTGTTTCACCGGATTCCTGTTTGATGAAGGACGTCACGACCCGGGAACATCGCCGAACAGAACTGTACAGCATTACGCACATTAACCTTTTCCCCCGCCGTTACACAATACCATCGATTTCATAACAAATACTGAATCGATGAACAAAATCCGGCGTATCTCAACACACTTCCCGGCAGTTATAAAAAAGCCCCCAAAAGGGGGCGAGGGAGGCGTGTTCGCCCCCCTTGCAAAGAGGCAATCCGCGCGTTGATTACGTGGCGCGGGCGGAGCTCATGTTCGAACCGACATAGTGGAACGTGGACGAAAGCTCGGTTCCGACATAACGCATGGCAACAACGGCCGCGACGGAAATCAAAGCGGCAATCAGGCCATATTCAATGGCGGTGGCGCCGGACTCATTGCGAAGGAAGCTCTTAATCATGGTATTTCCTAACCTGGGTTTTCAATGTCTGATGCTTGGTGAAGGTGAAGGGAGGTGACTCACGCCTCCCTTTCAAAAAACCGTACGCGTCGATTACGTAGCGCGGGCGGAGCTCATGTTCGAGCCGACGTAATGGAACGTGGACGACAGCTCGGTTCCGACATAACGCATGGCAACAACGGCCGCGACGGAAATCAAAGCGGCGATCAGGCCATATTCAATGGCAGTGGCGCCGGACTCATTGCGAAGGAAGCTCTTAATCATGGTATTTCCTAACCTGGGTTTTCAGTATGTGCTGCTTGGTGAAGAGGAAG
>JAISTL010000290.1 GCA_031272615.1 Methylobacteriaceae bacterium
CGCCAAAATCACTGAACGCATCATGGTCTCCTAACACGGCGCTTCATCGGCAAGCGCCCCTTTTTGTCTCATAACCGCCGGGCACTATAACACAGTTTATCCCGGCGGCGCCAACATAAAGTGTCGCACGCCGCACGTCAGAACGCGCATTCGGTAAACAGCGGCGTCAGTGACCCGTGCCAGCGGCCGTAAAACGCCTCCAGCTTGTCCTCGGCCAAGGTGCGGCCGCGCTCGAGAAGCTCCTCCAGCGGGTGGAGATAAACGGTTTCGTCGTCACCGCCGGAATTGAGCCGCGCCCGACGTTTCAACCCCTCGCGGGCAACGGCGAGCATGTCGGCGGCAACGTCCCGAACCAAACGCCCGCCGATGACGGCGTCGAGCGCCTGCTTCGGCACATCGGCGCGCAACTGCGCCATATCGGCGACACTCCAGCCCCGCACCAGATCGAGGGCGTTTTCGAGGCAGGAGTCCTCATAGAGCAGGCCCACCCACAGCGCCGGCAGGGCGTTGACATGCGCTTCCGGCCCCATGTCGGCGCCGCGCATCTCCAGATACCGCTTCAGCCGCACTTCGGGGAAGGCCACCGAGGTCTGATCCTCCCAGTCACTGAGCCGCGGCCGCTCACCGGGAAACGCCGCCAGCTTTCCGGCCATGAAGTCCCGGAACGACGCCCCGGCGACATCGTGATACACGCCGTCGCGCTTGACGAAATACATCGGCACATCGAGGAGATAGTCGGCGTACCGCTCATAGCCGAAGCCATCGTCAAACACAAAGCCCAGCATGCCGGTGCGGGCCGGGTCGGTATCCTCCCAGATATGCGAGCGCATGGAGAGATATCCGTTGGGCCTGCCGTCGGAAAACGGCGAATTGGCGAACAGCGCCGTCACCACCGGCTGCAACGCCAGCGCGACGCGCATCTTCTTCACCATGTCGGCCTCGGAGGAATAATCCAGGTTGGCCTGCACCGTGGCGGTACGATACATCATGTCCAGCCCCATACCGCCGACCTTCGGCATATAGGCGGTCATGATGGCGTAGCGGCCCTTGGGCATACGGGCGACATCGGCGCGGGTGAAGGTCGGCGCCATGCCGAGGGAGAGAAAGCCGATGCCCAGCGCATCGCCCACCGCGCGCACGGCCTCGATATGACGGCGGGTTTCCTCCGCCGTGGCGTGAATGTGTTCAAGCGGCGCGCCGGAGAGCTCGAACTGCCCGCCGGGCTCCAGCGAAATCGTCGCCCCGGAATCGAGCGTCAGGCCGATCCGGGTGTCTTTTTCAAGGATAGGCGTACCGCCGAGGGCTTCGAGGCCCTTGAGCAGCGCGTTTACGCCGGTATCGGTATCATAGGGGATTGCGGCGAGATCCGCTTTCCGGAACAGCACTTTTTCATGCTCGGTCCCGACACGCCAGTCCGGTTTCCGCTTCTCGCCCGCGGCAAACCACCGGACGAGATCGTCAACCGTCAGGACGGGCTCGGCACTCTGGTTCAAATTCCCAGCCATAGGCCCTCCAACGTCAAATTGTTCAGGCGCCCGTCAGGGCCCGGTTCAAGGTCGGGGTCACGGGCGCGGGGGGCATGATAGGCAAAATCCGCGCCTGTTGCAATGACATAACGGATTATTAATTTATGGATTGCGGATTTCCGGTTGGTTTTCGGTGGCGCTTGCGGTTGCAAAGAGACGCCGTTCACGCGGGCCGATCCGGACCCTGAGATCCTCGCTCACGTCCAGTCCCCCAGCGCCGCCTGCACCAGGGCCAGGGCGGCGGTGGCCGCCGTATCGGCGCGCAGAATCCGCGGCCCGAGAGAGAGCGTGACAACCTCGGCACGGTTGCCGACCATGGCGCGCTCGGCATCGGAAAAGCCGCCTTCCGGGCCGATGAGCAGCGCCAGACGGGTGAAGCGCCCGCGCCGGGCGGCGAGCGCGGCGAGCGGGTCAGCCACCGGCGCGTTCTCATCGCAGAACACCAGCAGGCGATCCGTCTCCAGGGCGTCGAGCGCATCCTCAAGCGGCGTCGGCGGGCGGATTTCCGGCAGCGCGAGCACGCCGCACTGCTCCGCCGCCTCGATGCAGTTGGCGCGCACCCGCTCCAGGTTGAGATGCCGCACCTGGCCGTAATCGGTGAGCACCGGCGCCAGCGCGCCGACCCCCATCTCCACCGCCTTCTGCACCATATAATCCAGCCGGGCGTGTTTCAGCGGCGCGAACAACCAGATGAGATCGGGCAAAGGGGTTTGTTCACGCACCCTTTCGCCGGGCACGACGAAGACGGCCCGCCGGCCGTTTTCGCGCACGCGCCCCCGCCACTCGCCGTCGACTCCGTTGAACACGATGAGCGTATCGCCGTCGCGCCGCCGCATCACCGAGACAACATAATGCGCCTGCGGCGGCGGCAGCGGCACCGGTTCACCCGCCGCCAACGGACAATCGAGGAACAGGCGGGGGGCGGAAAAATCATAAAGCGCCAAGGGTACACTCCAAAAGGATTCATCTGGTACAACCGGGATTATTCTGGTAAGATGAAGAGAGTTTCGTTGCAATCACAATTTTGCTGCAAGCATGGGTTAGTCATTATTTACAACGATAACAGGTAAACCTTGCGTGAGGACCCGATCCGTGGTTTTTTATCACCACACGCCGTGTGGAACTCGAATGCGCCGACTCTGCCCGGGGTCCGCGCCGGACGAACAACCAACGGGATGCGGGAAGTGCGACAAACGGGAGAATTCATGATGTGGTGCCGCTGTCTGTTTCATTGCCTCTGGGTGAGTCTGGTTTTGCTCGCCGCGCCGGCCCGCGCCCAGGCTCCGGGATGTGAAGACGTCAAGCCCATCCTCGAGCAGCGCCAGAAGATCATCGCCCAGATCAATTCCTGGAACAAAAACAAGGATAAGCGCGTTGACCCCACCGCCGCCTGCCAGGTGGGGCGCAACCTGGTCGCCAACGGTGAAAAGCTGGTGAAATGGATTGAGCTCAACAAGGATTGGTGTGGCGTTCCCGACCAGTTTGCGGAAAACATCTTGAAAGATCACAAGAACAGCATCGGTTTGCGCGCAAACGCCTGCAAGGCCGCCGCCCAGATGGAGAAGATGAAGCAACAGGGCGCCGCCGAAGGGCACACCAACCCCCTGGGCGCCGGCGGCCTGTCCGGCCAATGGAAAATCCCCCAGGGAGCGCTGTAACGGGCCGTGACCCCACTCCCGCATCTGCCCGACGCCGAGGCCGACCACTGGGCTCTCCGGCTGTTTCCGGCCTGGGCCCTGCCGTATGTCGAACTGATGCGACTCGACCGGCCGGCGGGCTGGTGGCTGCTGCTGCTGCCGTGCTGGTGGGCGCTCCTGCTGGCGACGCCCGGCGGAACCCGGCCCGGTTTTCTGTTCATGCTGCTGTTTCTCATCGGCGCGGTGGTGATGCACGGCGCCGGCAGCACCTATGACGACATTCTTGACCGCGACCTCGATGCCAAGGTGCAGCGCACCGCCGGGCGGCCGATTCCCTCAGGGCGGGTGTCGGTGCGGCAGGCGGCTTTCTTCACCGCGGTGCAGGCGCTTGCCGGATTCGCCGTGCTCTGCTGTTTTGACCGGTTTTCCATCTGTCTCGGGCTGGCGTCCCTAGGGCTCGTCGCTCTCTACCCTCTCACCAAACGACTGTTCGTGGCGCCGCAGCTGATTCTCGGGCTGGTGTTCTCCTGGGGCGGACTGATGGGCTGGAGCGTGGTGCGCCACTCCCTTC
Source organism: Methylobacteriaceae bacterium (assembly GCA_031272615.1). Lineage (GTDB taxonomy): Bacteria > Pseudomonadota > Alphaproteobacteria > Rhizobiales > Beijerinckiaceae > Hohaiivirga. The sequence continues at coordinate 3,735 of JAISTL010000290.1, forward strand.
AGCTTCCCGCGCTGCTCATCTATCTCGCCGCGGCGGCATGGACCGTCGGTTTCGACACCATTTACGCCCTGCAGGACATCGAGGATGACCGTCTGGCCGGAATCCGTTCATCCGCCCGCCTGTTCGGCAGCCATGTGCACCTGTGTGTCGGCGGATGCTTCGCGTTGACGGTGATATTCCTCGCCGCCGCCGCGGCGATGACCGGCGCGGGCCTTTTCGCGTGGCTCGGAGTCGCGGCGCTGGCGGCGCACCTCCTGTGGCAGATCACGAAGCTCTCCCCCGACAACCCGGAGACGGCGCTCAAACTCTTCCGCTCCAACCGCGTTGCCGGCTTGCTCCTGTCAGCCGGGCTGCTGCTGGATAAACTGCTGTAAATCAAAGCTTAAAAGATAACGGCAGGCACGGCGGAACAATCCAGAACCCGGGAATCTGAAATCTGAACCAACGTTTCTTTCACCCGAACCGGTGAATAACTCCGGTTGGCTCTTTTTACGCCCGTTTTCTGCAAAGATATGCTATGACGGCCCGCGGGACGGGACGACGTGCGGATTGAATTATGCTGAAACGCCTGCGTTTGAAACGTATCATGCAAGGAACCGTTGGTTTTCTGGCCATGGTTTACCTTGCGCTTGTGCGCCTCACCAACCGCTTCACCACCGAGCCCGAAGACCCTTACCGTACCATCGGCCCGCTGATGCCGGTCATCGTCGCCATGTGGCACGGCCAACACTTCATGATTCATTTCGCCAAGCGCCGGCAGGACCGCGCAGTATCGCTGGTCTCCCGCTCCCGTGACGGCGACCTCAACGCCAGTATTCTCAAATGGCTCGGTATCCGCGCCATCCGCGGCTCCGGCGCGCGCGGCCGCAACATCCGCAAAAAAGGCGGCATCACGGCGATGCGCGCCATGATCCGGGCGCTGAAACACGGCGAAACGGGGGTGATGACGGCGGATGTGCCGAAAATCGCCCGGGTGTGCGGCAAGGGTATTGTGACGCTGGCACAGATATCCGGACGCCCCATCGTCGCCGCGGCGGTGGTCACCAGTCGCCGCAAGGTTTTCAAATCCTGGGACCGGGCCAGCATCGGTCTGCCCTTCGGTCGCGGCGCCATCGTCATCGGCACGCCGGTGTTCGTCGCCGCCGAAGCCGGGCCGGAGGAGTTGGAGGACGCCCGCCGGCGGGTGGAAGCCGAGCTCAACGCCGTTCATCAGCGCGCCTACGCGCTGGTCGGCGGCACCGACCCCGGCGCATCTCTGGCCCCGGCGCACAAGCAGGAGGCCGCGGTATGAGTGAACAACGCGAACAGCTCCCCCTGCTGCTCAGGCTCTACCGCAAGGCGACGTCCGTTCTTGAACCGCTGTTGCCGTTGTTTTTATGGGTTCGTCGCCTCAAGGGCCTGGAAGACCCGGAACGGAGCGGTGAACGGCGCGGCCTGCCGTCACTGCACCGCCCGCCGGGGGTTATGGTTTGGGTGCACGGCGCCAGTGTCGGCGAGTTGCTGTCGGTGATTCCGCTGGTCGAGCGCCTGACGCAACGCGGCGTCGGCGTGCTGGTGACCTCCGGCACCCGCACCTCCGCCGATTTGATCCGCGGCCGCCTGCCCGCCGGCGCCTTCCACCAGTACATTCCCCTGGACGCGCCGACCTATGTGCGTCGCTTTCTGCGCCACTGGAAGCCCTCCCTGGCGTTGTTCGCCGAATCCGAGCTGTGGCCCAATTTCATCTTTGCCCTGAAACGCGCCGACATTCCTCTGGCGCTCATCAACGCCCGCATGTCGGACCGCTCCTTTGAGCGCTGGAGCCGGCGTCTGCCGCTCATCGGCGCTCTCCTCGGCCGCATCCCGCTGGTGCTCGCCCAGAGCGCCGAGGATACCCGTCGCTTCACCGCGCTGGGCGCCCCTGTGGTGCAAACCGTCGGCAACATCAAACATGACTGTGACGCGCCCACGGCGGACGAGCGGCTGGTGGCGCAGTATTCCGGCATCATTGCCGGACGCCCGGTGTGGATCGTGTCTTCGACCCATCCGGGGGAAGATGAGGTGTTCATCGAAACCCACCGGCGCCTGAGGGAACACTATCCGGCACTCTTGACCATCATCGCCCCACGCCACCCCAGGCGCGGCGGAGACATCGGGCAGATGGCGCTCGGCGCCGGAATTCCCGCGGCGCTGCGCTCGGCAGGCCGCCTGCCGGACCGCACCATCGGCATCTACGTCGCCGACACCCTGGGCGAACTCGGCCTGTTCTACCGGTTGGCGCCGCTGGTGTTCATGGCCGGCTCCATCGTTCCCGTCGGCGGGCACAACCCCATCGAGGCGGTCAAGCTGGGGGCGGCGGTGCTGCACGGGCCCCATGTCCACAATTTCCGCGATATCTATGCCGCCCTTGACGCCCGGAACGGAGCCGTGCCGGTCGCCGACTCCGAGGCGCTGCAGGCTGCGGTGGACAACTGCCTCGCCAACCCTGACCGTGCCCGCGCCGTCGCCCGCGCCGGTCATGAGGTGGTGTCGGAAATGGGCGGCGCCGTCAACGCCACATTGCGCGTCATCGACCCCTTCCTCGCGGCGCTGAAACTCGAAGGACATTGAGCTATGCGCGCCCCGGCGTTCTGGTGGACATCACCTCCCTCCCCCGCGGCGCGGCTCCTCGCCCCCCTCGCCGTTCTCTACGGCTGCGTCGCCAAGGCGCGGCTCGCCAAAACCGGTGAGCGCGCCGCCCTCCCGGTGCTGTGCGTCGGCAATTTCATCGCCGGCGGCGCCGGCAAAACCCCCACCGCGCTCTTCGCCGCCCGCGCCCTCACCGCCCGCGGCCGCCACCCGGTGTTTCTCTCCCGCGGTTACGGCGGAACCCTCGCGCGCCGCAAAAACGCGCCGGTTGTGGTTGACCCCGCCATCCACACGGTGCGCGATGTCGGTGACGAGCCGCTGCTGCTGGCGGACGTCGCCCCCACCGTGGTTGACCCGCTGCGGCCGCGCGGCGCACGGCTCTGCGCTGACCTCGGCGACGTCATCATCATGGATGATGGCATGCAGAATCCGGCGCTTGTCAAAGACCTCACCCTTGCGGTCATGGATTCCCGCGGCGTCGGCAATGCGTTATGCCTTCCCGCCGGGCCGCTCCGGGCTCCATTGGCCGCCCAGGCGCGGATTGCCGATGCGCTGCTGCTCATCGACGCCGGGGACATCGCCCTTCACCCGGCGCTCCGGGATCTACCGGTGTTTCACGCTTCGTTCAGTCCTGCCGCCGCGGCGGCCGCCGCCGTGAAAAACCAACGGATTCTCGCTTTTTCCGGCATCGGCGAACCGGCAAAATTCTACCGGACTTTGAAGAACTGCGGCGCAGACCTCGTGAAAACCGTAGATTTTCCAGACCATCACGCCTTTCGCCCAAGTGAAATCGAGAGTCTTGTCGCCGAAGCGCGGGCGCTGGCTGTGCCCGTATACACCACCGAGAAAGACCATGTGCGCCTTTCCGGCAGCGCCGCCGCTGCCGTACGGCCGTTTCCGGTGACGCTGCAAGCGGCGGACGAACGGGCATTCGCAGAATGTCTGGAGGGCGTGTTCGCAGGGAAAAACCACTGATGAGAGAGGAGCCGGCGCCGTCATCCCCCATTGAATTCTTCATACAAACTTAACGGAGAAAGAAAAAACCGTGGAATGAAAGAACCTAAAGAGTTTATTTAAACCTCAATTAATCTATAACGGTAAGCTGAGTTTTTCGTGGAGTGAGAACAACGGACGTGTCTTTCAGGAACAGCCTCATCGCACTGGCGTGCATCGGGTTTCTGTCCGTTTTCCGGCCGTCGCCGGGGCATGCGGTGGACGCGGTGCGTGTCAGCCTCGACTCCGAGGCGATTGACCTCACTCCGGCCATCGAGCATTATCAGTCCGACGGTGTCGGCGTCATTCACATCTCCACCGCGCCGGGGGAAGACGGCATCGTCCGCAAAATCACGGTGCGCGCCCGCGACACCGAGTCCCGGCCGGACTGGATTGTGTTCGCCCTGTCCAACGATACCAACGAACAGGTGGACCGCCTGCTGGTCGCTCCGCACTTCTATCTCTCGGGTTCGGGGTTGTTCTGGCCCGACCTCGGCTCGTCGCGCATCGCCGCCGTCACCGCCAGCCAGGGCATTCCGGCGGAACGGCAGGAGAGCCCGGACGAAGACGTCTTCCTCATCACCCTCGACCCCGGCTCCACCGTCACCTTCGTCGCCGAGCTGACGGAATCCAGCATCCCCAAGCTCACCTTGTGGCAGGTGGACGCCTACAAAGACCGCACCAACGGCTCGACCCTCTACAAGGGCATCATCATCGGCATCGCCGGGCTGCTCAGCCTGTTCCTGACAGTGATTTTCGTCGTCAAGGGCGCCATGATTTTCCCGGCGGCGGCAGCCCTGTCTTGGGCGGTGTTCGCCTACGCCGCCATCGATTTCAGCTTCTTCCAGCGGGTGTTCCCCATCACCGACAACACCGAGCGCATCTACCGCGCCGGCGCCGAGGCGGTTCTGGCGGCGACTCTGCTGGTGTTCCTGTTCGCCTATCTCAACCTCAACCGCTGGCATGTGCGCTACAGCCACATCACCGCCTTCTGGCTCATCATCCTCGGGGCGCTGGTCGGCCTGGCGGTGTACATGCCGCCCGTCGCCGCCGGCATCGCCCGGCTCTCCATCGGCGTTGTCGCTGTCGGCGGCTTCGTACTGGTCGTGCACCTGGTCACCCACGGCTACAACCGGGCCATCATGCTGATTCCCACCTGGATTCTGCTTGTCGCCTGGGTGATTGCCGCCGGATTCACCATATCCGGCGAGCTGACCAACGATTTCGTCCCCTCGGCGCTCATCGGCGGCCTGGTGCTGATCGTGATGCTCATCGGCTTCACCATCATCCAGCACGCCTTTGTCGGCGGCGTTGTACCCCAGGGCATGATGAGCGACATGGAACGGCGGGCCTTCGCCGTTTCCGGCGCCGGAGACATCATATTCGACTGGGACGTGGTGGCCGACCGGGTGTATGTGTCGGCGGAGCTGGAAAACATCCTGGGGCTCAGATCCGGCGCCCTCGACGGCCCGGCCTCGACATGGCTCACCCACATGCACCCCTTTGACCGGGATCGGTATGTGACGGTGCTCGACTCCATCATTGACCGGCGGCGCGGGCGCATCAACTTCGAGTTCCGCCTGCGCTCGGAGCAGGGCACCTTTCACTGGCTGCGGCTTCGGGCGCGCCCGGTGGTCGGCACCGACGGTGAAGTGGCGCGGGTAGCCGGAACTCTGATGGACATCACCGATTTGAAAACCAACGAGGAACGCCTGCTGTTCGACACCATCCACGACAATCTCACCGGATTGCCGAACCGCCAGCTGTTCTCCGACCGTCTGGACCAGGCCATGCGCTTCGCCGCCGGCAGGGAGGGTTTCCGCCCGACGGTGCTGCTCATCAACATCAAGAACTTCCGGGATATCAACGCCCGTGTCGGGTTGTCGGTTGGGGATTCCATCCTGCTCACCCTGGCGCGGCGTCTCTCCCGCCTGCTCAAACCCGAAGACACCCTGACCCGCATCGGCGGCGACCAGGTTGCCATTCTGCTCATTTCCGAGGTACAGGTGGACCGCATACTTTCCTTTGCCGAGGTGGCGCTGCAGGCGGCGACGACGCCCCTCACCCACGGCACGCAGGAAATCATCATCAACGCCTGTATCGGCATCGCCCTCTACGCGCCGCTGCCGCCCGACCGTTACGGCGAGGTGCTGCGCAACGCCGAAATCGCCCTGAGCTACGCCCGGCGCAAGGCCGGCGACGCCATTGACGTGTTCCGCCCGACCATGCGGTCCGATTTCTCCGACCGTCTGGTGATGGAGAGCGATCTGCGCCAGGCCATCGAGCAGGGCGCCCTGGAGGTGCACCTGCTGCCGGTGGTCCATCTGGAAGACCGCACCGTTGCCGGGTTCGAGGCGCGGCTCGTCTGGCCGCATCCGCGGTTGGGCCATCTGCTGGAGAGTGATTTCATGCCGGTGGCCGATGAGGTCGGGCTCGGCCTGACGGTGCGTTCCTACGCGCTGGAGCGGGTGGCCCATGAGCTGGCCGGCTGGCAGCAGGCGGTGGAGGTCAACCCGCCGATTTTCGCCACCGTCAACATGTCCAGCCAAGGCATCATGCGCCATGATCTGCTGCAGGAGGTCAAGGCCGTCGTGGCGCGCTCCGGCGTGGCGCCGCTGTCGTTGCTGCTGGAGTTCAACGAAACCATCGTCATGGAAAACCCCGAGCAGTCGGTGCAGATCATGAGCCGCCTGCACGACATGGGCGCCGGCCTTTGCCTCGATGATTTCGGCACCCGCTATTCGGCGCTCTCCTACATGCAGCGCCTGCCGCTGGACATGATCAAGATCGATCAGTCCTTCGTCCGCCAGATGGCCGACGGCAACCGCCCGGTGATTCTGCGCTCCATCGTCAAGATGGCGACGGAACTGGGCCTGGAAGTCATCGCCGAGGGCATCGAAACCGAATCCGACGCCGTCGAGTTGCTCCAGCTCGGCTGCCGTTATGCCGAGGGCCCGGCCTTCGGCGACCCGATGAGCATGGGCCAGGCCCGCCAGATCATGCACGCCGCGGCGTAAGGCACCGCGGGAAGCGTCTGGACCCCGCCGGGTTCTTCGCTCACGCCCGCAGCGCCGGGGCAAATGCCGCGCCCCGTTGAAACCTGTTGTTATTGGTACATTGATTGGGCACGCATAACCGGTCTAACCGAAGAACAGTTTCTCGCGTCGTTTTTTCAGATATTATTTGCCGTTGTCTGTGGATAGCGGGGGAAGATCGGAACTGCAGTTTTCAGGCTTAAGGGACACCAGCTTCCCGAACAGCTTGCCGGCGACCCGGCAGTTCATCCTGATTATGAACAGGTGATCGTCTCAAAAGCGTGACCATACCGCCATGACCGTCTTGCGGCCGGGCTCTCATCACCGGAGCCCGGGGGCTGTTTCCGGTTCCGGCGCGGAATGCGTCGCGGCGCGCGCCCTTCCCTCAAAACACGAACGGAATCAGATGATAGGGCACTTCCTTCTGATAGGCCTGATAGGCTTCGTCACGGGAAAGCACCTTTTCCTCCTCCAGCAGCCGCAGGCACTGGGCCGTCCACATGACCGCATAAATCCCCAGGTTCCATAACGAAAACGCCCCGAGGACAAAACCGATATGCGTCATCAGATAGCCGAAATAGATGGGATGGCGCATGAAGTGATACGGGCCGAAATTGACCACGCCGCGATTGGCCGGAAGCAGACCGAAACTGCGCCCCAGGCAAATCTTCGAGGCGATCTGCCACAGGAGCCCCACCACCATCAGCAGCGCGCAGTATTCCTGCGGCACCAGGGTCACGGTGGACGCCGTGTCGGAAAAGCTGACGAACATGATGTAATAGGAGGCGACCGCCGTGAGAAAGGTGGTTTTCAGGGTGACGTTGGTGTCTTTCGGCCGCCGCGACAACACGATGACCAGGAAGGTCACCAGCTCTTCGATGAACAGCAGCAGGTTCACATAATTGAAGGACTTTCCCGCCTCGTGATTTTCCACCATGGTTAACGCGAAGCGGGCGGTGAAAATCAGGAACACGATGGAGGTGATTCCCTTGATAATGTAGTAGTTCCGCGTGTTCTGATAGAATTCGTCAAAGCTGAGTTTGTCGTTCATGGCCTTTTCCGTTACGTGTTCCCTGCAGGATATAGGAAAACCCGACACGGTTCAAGCCGCCGGCCGAAGCGTGATTAATCAGAGGTTTATCGCGGCGCCCGCAAGGGCTGCGACAAAATAAACTTGTTGGTCGGTGTTGATAGTCCGGCGCCGCGCCATAAATGCGATAGGCATGGAGCCGGAATCAGAGTAGTCAAGCCCCCGGTAACCGCACACCGTACAGGAGACAGACAATGCGCAAACTTTTTATCGCCGGCGTGACGGCGCTGGCGTTGGCCGGCTGTCAGTCAGCCGACCAGTCCTATTTCAGTGCCCAGAGCACCTGCCAGGAGCAGGGGCTGAAGCCCGGCACAGAACGCTACAACACCTGCGTCAACGCCACCTATAACGCCAACCGGCGTCAGGCGGAGAG
>JAISTL010000018.1 GCA_031272615.1 Methylobacteriaceae bacterium
GGAAATCGCTTTCGTTCAGAAAATACGGGCCGTAATAGCCGATGCTTGCCGACCCCACCGAACGCCCGTCGGCGGTGAGGGAAAACCGTTCGGTGGTGAAGGTTCCGTCGACATCCGGGCGGCGGGCCTCCATCAGGGTGATAATATCGGAGCGCACATGGGCGCACAGCGACATGTCATGGTTTTCCGCGTCCCACACCGGGGCGCCCGCCGTATCGAACACCTTGATGATATAGCCGTCGGCCAGCGCCAGCATGCCGATGCCGTGGATGTAACTCACGTCCCAGGCGCCGGTCGACGCGTCGTACTGACGGCTGATGTTGTCAATGATGTTTGCCATGCGGCTTTGCTGCCGCTCACGCACATACTCCTCGAACTTCCGGCCGATAAACACATCGGAAAGCACGCCGATGAGCCCCACCGTCATCAGCACCAGCACCATGAACGCCAGCGACAATTGAGTGCGAAGGCCGCGGCGCATGTCACTCACCCCCGAACTTGTAACCGACGCCATGCACCGTCAGCACATAACGCGGGTTGCGCGGGTCATCTTCGATTTTCTGGCGGAGATTCTTGATGTGGCTGTCAACGGCCCGGTCATATCCGTCAAAATCGTCGCCCAGCGCCGTTTCGATCAGTTCCTCCCGGGTGAAGGTCTTTCCCGGATACCTGACCAGGGCCGAAAGAAGCCGGAATTCGGCAGGAGTGAGGGCCGCCGCCGCGCCCTTCTTCTTCACTTCGTTCTTGTCAAAACTGATGGTGAGGTCTCCGTCCCGCCAGGAATAACGGGCGGCGAGCGGCGCCAGGTCCCTGGCCGAACGGCGCAGCACCGCCTCCACCCGCGCGCTGAGTTCCTTCAGGCTGAAGGGTTTGGTCACATAATCGTCAGCGCCGAGGGACAGCCCGTCGACAATATCGCTTTCCGCGACTTTCGCCGTCAGCATGATGACCGGAACCCGGGAGGTCTTGCGGATTTCCCGGCACACCTCCTCACCGGAGATGTCGGGCAGCATCAGGTCAAGAATGACCAGCGCCGGCGGTTCCCGGTGGAACATCTCCAGCGCCTTGCGGCCGTTGACTGCGGCTTGAACCGTGAACCCCTTGCTCGTCAGGTAGGAAACGACAACCTCGAGAATTTTCAGTTCATCGTCCACCACCAGAATCGTCTTGCCGGCAGCGCCCATCACACCACACTTCCCCTGAGGGCCCGCGAAGGCTCATCCGTCAAGCCGCCAGTTCGTACCCCTGGTCTTCGATTTCCGCCTTGATGGCGTCCAGCGGGGCCTGGGCCGGATCATGTTCGACGGTTACGGTGCCGCCCGCGAGGTCCACGGCCACCGAGCCGACTCCCGCCAGTGCGCCCACCGCTTTGGTGACGGCCTTGACGCAATGCTCGCACGACATGCCGTTAACTTTCAACACGGTTTTTTCCATTGGTTCCTTCTCCATTTTGTCCGGGCACGGCGTCCCTCACGCCCCCCTTGTTATCCCGTTCAACGCCGATTTTCAACGCCCGCCTGTCATTTCAGGTCAAAGGGTTTCAAAATCTTGTCCACTTCCGTCGGCTTGCCGTCGACATCCACCGTCACCTTGCCGAACACCCAGCCCTGAATCTTTCCGGGGTCGACCCCCGCGCCGATCCACACCGCCGGGTCAAGCACAAAGACGATATCCTTGTCATTGGTCGCCATATCCTTGGCCCACTCGAACAGGTTGCCGCCGCCGAGCGAAACGCCGTAGTGCCCCAGCGACGCGTGGTAACCGATGACATCGGGCCGTTTGTCCACCAGCATTTTATAGGCGGCAAGCGCGTCGGTTGAAGCGTCGGCGGCCGGCGTATCCGAGCCGAGATCGGCGCCGACCGTCAGCAGGTCGCCCTCGTGTTTGATGTCCGCCGGCAGTTTGGCGGTATCCAGCCCCGCGTCAACAAACGGTTTGGCGTCAAACTGGATGAACACGTCATAGAGCGGGCTTTTGCCGTAATCGGCGCTCCAGAAAAACCGGGCGCTGCCGTCGGGCGCCTTCAGCGACCATCCGGCGTTCTGTTTGTCAGCGGAAACATTGTCGGGAACGGCTTTCAGCAGCGCCTCGAAGGAGTCGACGGAGGCTTTGCCGACCACATCGAGAGATTTTTCCAGGTCCGAACACGCGCCAGGCAGTCCCGACGCCGCGGCGATGACGGCCAATGCCGCCGGTTTTGTGAAAATGTGTTTCATGCGGCCCCCCTCAGGCGCGTACAGGTTGAAATCTCTTCAAACGCAAGGCGTTCGTCAGCACCGAAACCGAGCTCAGGCTCATGGCGGCGGCGGCGAAAATCGGGTTCAGCAGCGGGCCGCCGAACAGATACAGGGCGCCGGCGGCAATCGGAATGCCGAGAACGTTGTAACCGAAGGCCCAGAACAGGTTTTGCCTGATGTTGCGGATGGTGCGCCGCGACAGCTCGATGGCGGTGGGCACATCCATGAGGTCGGAGCGCATCAGCACGATATCCGCCGACTCCATGGCGACGTCGGTTCCCGAACCGATGGCGATGCCGATGTCCGCCTGCGCCAGCGCCGGAGCGTCGTTGATGCCGTCGCCGACCATGGCGACCCTGCGCCCCTCCGCCTGCAGTTTCTTCACCTCGTCGGACTTATCCTGCGGCAGCACTTCGGCGAGCACCCGGTCAATGCCGACCTCGCGGGCGATGGCGGCGGCGGTGGTTTTGTTGTCGCCGGTGATCATCGCCACTTCGATGCCCATGCGGTGCAGGTTGTCGATGGCGGCGCGGCTCGAGGCCTTCACCGTGTCGGCCACGGCGACGATACCGGCAATGGTGCCGTCCGCGGCGATATACATCGGGGTTTTGCCTTCGCCGGCAAGACGGTCGGACTCCGCTTGGAGGTTCGCCAGATCAACAGCGCGCTCCTCCATCAATTTGCGGTTGCCCGCCAGAACCTTGCGGCCGCCGACCTCCGCCTCGATGCCGCGACCGGGAAGCGACTCGAAGGCGTCAACCTTGAGGAATTCCAGGTTTTTCCCGCGGGCGTCGCGAACAATGGCCTGCCCCAGCGGGTGTTCGGACGCCGTCTCGGCGGAGGCGGCCATGCGCAGCAGCTCCTGCGGCTCGAGGCCGCCGGCCGTCACCACGTCCGTCACCGACGGCTGACCCTCGGTGATGGTTCCGGTTTTGTCGAAAACGATGGTGGTGACCTTGTGCGCCGTTTCCAGGGCTTCGCCGCCCTTGATGAGAATGCCGTTTTCCGCGCCTTTGCCGGTGCCCACCATGATGGCGGTGGGGGTGGCCAGACCGAGAGCGCAGGGGCAGGCGATGACCAGCACCGAGATGAAGATGGTCAGGGCGAATTCCAGGTTGCGTGAGCCGATATACCACGCGAGAGCGGCCACCAGGGCGATGACGCAGACGATGGGCACAAAATACCCCGAAACCACATCCGCCAGTTGGGCGATGGGCGCCTTGGACGCCTGGGCATCTTCCACCAGCTTGATAATCCGCGCCAGCGCCGTGTCGGCGCCGATTTTGTCGGCGCGGAAGCGCACGGTTCCCGTGGTGTTCAGGGAGGCGGCGTAAACCGGGTCTCCGGCGACTTTGTCCACCGGCATGCTTTCACCCGTCAGCATCGACTCGTCGATGGCGGTGTGGCCGTCGAGAACGGTGCCGTCCACGGGGATTTTGGCGCCGGGTTTGACCACCACGACATCGCCGATTTCCACCTCGTCGATGGGCACTTCCTGTTCGGCGCCGCCACGGATGACAAAGGCGGTTTTCGGCGCCAGGCCCATCAGCTTCTGAATGGCGGCGCCGGTGCGGCCCCGCGACACCGCCTCCAGGGATTTCCCAAGTAAAATCAGTGTGATAATGACACCGGCGGTCTCGAAATAAAGCGACTCCACCGCGGAAAAATCCCCGGTCGCAATCCGGTAGACATTATAGATACTGTAGAGCACCGCCGCCGACGTGCCGATGGCGATGAGGGAATCCATGTTGGGCGAGCGCTGCAGCAGCGCCCTGAACCCAACGGTGTAAAACCGGTAACCCACACACACCACCGGAATGACCAGCAGGAGCTCGGTAAAACCGTAGATCAGCGGATAGCGCATCGGGTCCAGGATCGCCGGGAACGGCAGGCGGACGAAGCTCACCATCGGCGCCATGGCCACATAAAGCAGCGGCAGGGCAAAAATGTAGGCAACGGTGAACTTGGTCCACAGCAGGCGGATTTCCTTCTGCTTGCGGATGCGTTCCTCGTCGGCGGCATCACTTTTCGCCGCCTCCAGCGCCGTGTATCCCAGTTTTTCAATCGCCGCCTTGATGGCGGAAAGCCGTACCTTCGACGGGTCATAGAGCACCGTCGCTTTTTCCGTCGCCAGGTTCACCGTCGCCCCGGCGACGCCGTCCAGTTTGCCGAGCACCTTTTCAATACGGCGGGCGCAGGCCGCGCAGGTCATGCCGCCGATGGGAATCGTCACGGTACTGCGGGAGGCTTTCTCTTCCGCCTCGTAGCCGATTCTGGTCACCGCATCGCGGATCATCGCCGGCGACAGCCCGGGATTGTCGTATTCCACATAGAGCTCTTCCGTCGCCGGGTTGACCCCCGCCCTGGCGACGCCGGCGAGTTTACCGACGGTCTTTTCGATCCGCCGGGCGCAGGCCGCGCAGGTCATGCCCCTGATATTGAAAACGAGACTTGTCATTCCGGATGCCCTCACCCGCTTTTTCAGCGGTTTTTTACTTCCAGTTGGCGAAGAGTTCCCTGGAGCGCTGCAAAAACGCGTAGGGGATGGTGATGGTGTCTTCGGTGACCACCTTGTCCTCTTTGGTGATCGGCACCGGGTTGCAGCCGCCCCTCGTCACTTCCACGTCGTCCATGCGGAAACGGTTACCACAATTCTGGCACACCAGATAGTTGCCCATCTGCTTGTAATAGCCCCGCCCCGACGCATAACACACCTGACAGGTGTTGAACGCCGTGCGCACACTGCCGTCGGACGCCCGGACGGCGATGACCCCCATCTCCGTCCCGTCCACGTTCACCGTATGGAATTTCGCCTTGTTGGTGACATCACCGACCCGGATGACCAGGTCCTCTCCGGCTTCGCCCGCCGCAGCCGCCGGGAGCGCCGGCAAAACCAGACACGCCGCCGACATCAGCAAAAAAGACCGTCTTGAAGGGTATTCCGTTGAAAAGACCATCATTCACTCTTCCTCATGGGTTTGGGCGGAGGGCCGGGCCGGCTGTTCCGCATCATCCGGTTTATCGCCTTTGTTCATGATCATCAGTCCGATGCCCAAGGCGATCAAGGGCAACCAGCAATGCCAATGGCTCAGTATCAGGTCCACGTGTTCCGGGCTCCTTTTCAAGTTGCGACTCAAGCTCTGTTCAACGCTCCGTTCAATGACAGCCCCCGCCGCCCCCGCCGCCCCCGCCGCCCCGCGGCGCGTCGGCTTCCCGGTAGGTCGAGGACGGCCAGATTTTGGTTTCATAGGCCGCCGCTTCCTTTTTCACCGCGGCCTCATCGACGGCGTTGACATCCTTCACCACCTTGACGAACCCGTAGGCCGTGCTGTTGCCGTTGGAAAACTCGAAACTGTTTCCGGGCTTGAAGCCCAGGCTGTTCTCCCGGGACTGCAATTCGAGTTTTGCCTTGAACGCCGGCACCAGAAGAGTGAAATTCTCCTCCTCCGTCGCCTTGTTGTTGATAATCCATTTGGTATTCACCGCGTATTGCACCACCACCACCGCCGGGCGGAAGCCCTCGTCGGTCAATTCAACGGCAACCTCCTGATAACGGTCGCTTTCCGGATTGTAGCGGGCAACCGCCAGTTGATCGGCGGGAACGGCGATTCCCGAAGGAATCGGCTCGGTGAGAAAATCGTCGGACTCCTGCGGCGCCGCCGCCTCGCCGGTTCCTCCCGCATCACCGGGAATATCGGCGGCGGAGGCGACCACCCGGATGGTGGCGCGAATCATCCCCATCCAGCAGCTGTAGGAGAAACGGCCGGTCTCCCCGGGGGTAAACTCGATGACGTTTTCGCCCGGCGTAAATTCGTGTTCCAGGCGGTACTCCGGAATGATCATCCGGTTGTTGCAGCCGTTGATACTTCCCGGCGGCGCGTCGATAATCCAGCGCACCGGCACTCCGACCTGCACGGTAATGGAGGGATAACGCGACGACGTCAGGGTGCTGCGAACGATTTGCCGGCCGTTTTCAAAGCGGACGGGCCCCTGGGAGGCCACGCTCTCCTGAAAGAACCCCGGCCCCGCGAAACCCGCCAGCATCCAGCCCTGGGTCAGCATCGACAGACCGAGCACCACCACCAGCGTCGCGCCGGCGGTCATGACCTTTTGCGTGAACCTGCCGCCGAGCATGGAACTCAAGGCGCCGAGCCCGAACATCAGCGGCACCGTTCCGGCGCTGAACATGAACATGGAGAACGCTCCGGCGACGGCGCTGCCCGTCGATAGGGCATAAATCTGCATGGCCTGCAACGGGCCGCACGGCATCAACCCGTTGAGCAGCCCCACATAGAGCGGGCTTTTCGCCCCGGCCTTACCCGCATGGACCCTGTCCGCCAGAAATTTCGGCAGGCGCGGATTGAGGCGGCGCAGCGCCGGAAACACCCCGAGCATATTCACGCCCATGATCACCATGAACACGCCCGCCGCCAGTTTCAGCATTCCCTGGGCCATCGGCGAAAAGGTCAGCACCGAACCCAGCGCGCCGACGACGAAGCCGACCAGAGTATAGGATATCACCC
>JAISTL010000105.1 GCA_031272615.1 Methylobacteriaceae bacterium
AAGGTTTCCGGCAAGGGCGCGGCTGTTGCCGAGGCTCCCGCGCCTGCGGCTGCGGAAGCGGCCACGGAATAAGCCGTTCCAATTCTCCCATCGCCTCTTTGTTTCCGGGCGTCGGCCAACTTCAGCCGGCGCCTTTTCACGTCAGTCGTTGAACAACGTGTCCTTAATCTCCGGCGTTCCTTTTTGTCCGCCAGCTTTTGCTTCGTTCCCAGCCGAGACTGAAACCGTGCCCATGAATCCCCCGTCAACAGTCACCCTCTTGAGCACGGTTTCGGCTTTCCACTTACCGTCGATCGGATAACCATATCCCGAAACTATTACGTCCGCTTCGGCCCATGCGTCGGCAATTCCAGGTCCGGTAAACTCGAACGCTCCCGCGGCGGTCTTCACTTCATCCTCACTGTGCGCCAAATTGGGCAGCACAAACACCGGTCCTTTCCGTCCCGTGTCGCTGATCCCGATCTTCCTCTTTCCCTTCGCGGATTCGGTCAATCCGACGGAATAACTCCCCCGGATGGGACGAGCACTGGGGCCGTTTCGCCGAGCGGCCCCTTTTTTTGTTTCCATGTTGCTTCCCATCCACGGCGAATTGACGAACGGCTCCCCGGGTCGTAAACTTGTCACTGCCGACACGTCCCGTCCCAACACTTTGCCTGTCGGCCATAACAATCATCGGGCGGGAACAAGCAAATCGGGAGGAAAATCATGTTGTTACGCACTGCATCCGTGGTTGTCGCCGGGCTGTTCATGACGGCTTCGGCATGGGCTCTGGACTATTCCGTGGAGCCGAAGGTCAAGGACCTCGGTATCACGCCCAAGTCGGTTCTCTATGTCGGCAACTCGTTCCTTTATTACAACTGCGGGGTCAACGGCTATGTCAGCGGTCTGACCGGCGCAGCTAAAATACCGCTGCGCGGTTCCATGGTGACCATCAGCGGCTCCGGACTGGACTGGCACCTGGTGAAAACCTATCTCAGGCCCGACGGTCTGGCATCCTACGGGTTCAATCCCGACAATACCATCAGTTTCCGGGACCAGACAGAAAACCTGTTTGACGTCGCCATCCTGGAAGACAACTCCCAAGGCCCGATTCATCCCGAGCTCTCCAAGTTTTTCCAGAAATCGGCCGCCATTCATGCGAAAGACGCGCGTGAGGCCAATACGATTCCGGTGTTCATGATCACCTGGGCCTACGGCGACAAGCCGGAAATGACCAAGCAACTGGCCGACGCGACCATCACGGTGGCCAATGAAAACGACGCCATGGTACTTCCCGTCGGCCTCGCCTTTGCCAAGGCCAAAGAAGGCAAACCCGACATCCGCCTGCTCGTGGCCGACAACCGCCATCCGTCGGCTGAGGGCAGTTACCTCATGGCTTCGGTCATCTTCTCGACGCTGTTCAAGAAGTCCCCGGAAAATCTGGATTTCCTCGGCGGTTGTGACAAGCCGCTGCCCAAGGAAGAAGCGGCCTACCTGCAGAAGGTCGCCTGGGAGACCGTCAAGGAATTCTTCGGCTGGTGAGCCTGAAACGGCGTGTATCTCATTATCGGCGCCGCGCGACCCCCTCGCGCGGCGTTTTTTCGGATTATCCGTTGTCCACCATCAATCCGCGGGCCATGGCATTGACAACGATGCGCAACTGGTCGGCGAGATGGGCGATGGGCACCGTGGTGATTTTGTCCTCCAGCCCCAAGGCAACCATGCCGTGCGCGGCGGAAAACAGCGAGCGGGCCAGCAACGCGCTCTCTTCGGCATCGAGATCCGGCCTCATGACCCGCACCGGCGTTTCGATGAACGCGAACAGTTTGCCGATTTCCTCGGTGTACCAGTCCGGCGCGGCCTGACGGACCTCCGGCGGATGCTCCAAAAGCTCCAGGCGATGTTCGAAAATCGCCCGCCAGCGCAGCAGGTTGGCTGCGGCGAATTCCAGATAACTCAGAGAAAGCGCCACCAGCTGTTCGCGGGCGGCGTCCCTGGCCTTGGGAGAATGGTCCGGCGGCAGCGGTTTCACCACCCCGGCCAGATGCGCCTCCATCAGCGCCATGGTCGAAAGATTGATGGAGAGAATCAGTGTATCCAGGTCCGGAAACACGATGTAAATCGAACCGAGTGAACAGCCGACCGCCTTGGCGAGATCCCGGGCGCGCAACGCCCTCAATCCTCTGGTTTCAATGGTTTGAATGCCGGCGGCGATGAGGGCTTCCTTCAGCGCGCCGCGCCGTTCCTCGGTGGTCATGCAGCTTTGCTCCGGGTGGATACTGAACGCCGTTCATCTATCACGGCGCCCGGCAAAAAGGCAAGCGAAAGCGGCCGGCGCCGTTCGGGGAAAAGCCCCCGGCCCCGGGAACGGGGCGGGTCATCCGCCCGTGTCCGATGCGTCCGGCACAAAGGTGAAGCCGTCGCCGCTGCGGCGCACCATGCCGATGCAGGGGAACGGCAGATGCGCCCCGGCCAGCGGAAGGGCGGCGTCGGCAGCCAGGCTCAGGAGCCGGCGGCGGGAGGCAATGCCCTTGTCCTTGTCGAGATCGAAGGTGGCGTAAATGTCGGGGTTGGGAAACTGCCACAGCGCGGCGTGGACAATATCGGCGCCGAACAGCAGGCTCTCTCCCTCCGACTCCAGCAGGAACGCCGCATGCCCCGCGGTGTGGCCCACCGCATCCAGCGCCCGGATGCCGGGGAGAACCGTTTCATCGAACCGGAAGGTGTGGACGCGGCCGGTGTAGAGCTCCAGAACCCGCCGGACGAACAGGAACCCGGCACGCCGTTCCGGGAATTGTGCCATGTGTGCGTCACTGGTCCAGAAGTCACGCTCCGGCTCGCTGAGGAAGAGCGTGGCGTTGGGAAACGCCGCCGAGTCGTTTTTGACGAGGCCGCCGACATGGTCCATGTGGCAGTGGGTCAGGAGAACGGCGCCGATATCCCCGGCCGCAAGCCCCGCCCGCTCGAGGACATGGGGCAGGCGGCTGAATTTCTCCGGCGCTTCGGAGCCGAGGCCCGTATCGACGAGAACGGCTTCGGCGCCGCGGCGCACGAGAAACGCGGCATAGGACGAGGGCGCGGCAAGACCGGGGGAGGTTGCCGCCAGCGTCTCGATTCCGCCGCCGCGAAACCGCTCAATCGGCATGGTCGCCGTAACGTCCTGAATGGGCAGGACAGCGGCCGTTCCGACGCGCCGTTGACTCAAAGGGGTGTTCACATGCTCCGACATTCGCTCCTCCCGTCTTGATTGTGCCGGGCCTATCTTTTTTTCGGCGGGCGCCGGCTTTTTCCGCCAGTCAAGAGTATCCTTTCACCGCGCCCCGGTCCACAGATTTTATCGCGGCTGCCGGCGGCGGCAATCGGGGCGGTTACGGAAAAGGGAGAAATCCACACTACCGGCGCCCCGGGCAACTGCAAGAATAGCGCAGACTGCTGGAATTTATCGAATTGAAACAGGCCATCCAACATCTTCAACCGACGGCACATCGGAATCCGCCCGTTCGAGCAGCAAGTCGATCAAACGGAGCACCGCAGGAGAAAGGTAACTGGTTTTATTGTAGACGAGGCAGAATACCCGGCGGAGTTCAGTCTCCGGCAGGGCTACTTCCCGTAAAAATCCCCCATCATCGATGTCGCCGATATTCCTGCGGGACAACAGGCTCAGCATGTTTGTCGCCGCAATAAGTCGAGGCAGAAAGAGAACAGATGTCGCTTCCATCTGAAGTTCAGGCGGAGGGCAGTTGTGCTTGGCCAATACCGCGTCAAGCCAAGGTCGGGTTGCGGAACGGCGGGGAAGCAGCCATCTGTATTTCGACAAGTCGTGAACAGTGTACGGTTCGTTGAAAATGGGATGGTTCTTCCCCGCAACAATCACCAATTCGTCGTTTACCAAAGGTGTTACCTCGTAACCATCAATGGGGCCAGCGACATGGGTCAGAGCAAGGTCAAGCATGCCTTCCTTCAGAAGTGAAACAAGAGTACCGCTGATATTGGTATTCAGTTCGATGGTTACGCCGGGCGCTTGTCGCAAGAGAGACGGGATAATCTCAGGGAGCAGGAATTTAGCCATGGTTGGGGCGCAACCCATGCGGATGTGTCCGGAATAGCCCAAGGCGTTGTTCCTATCTTCCCGAGTGGTGTCATCCATGATTTGGCGTACTCGATTGATGCGTTCTCGG
>JAISTL010000137.1 GCA_031272615.1 Methylobacteriaceae bacterium
CGCATGACCAATACCGACGTCATCGACCTCTACAAGCGGGTGCCCGTCGGCACGCCGGTGATCATCCTGCGCTGACGGTTGGCCGGCCGGACCGTTGAAGGGTTGCCGGGAGCCCGCCCTCCCGGCTCCCTTGCGCCGCTACACGTCAAACTCCGCCACCACCGGCACGTGGTCCGACGGCTCGGGCCAATCCCGGGTTTCGGCGTGGATGGCAACACCGGTGAGACGGTCGGCCATGGCGGGCGACGCCAGCAGGTGGTCGATGCGGATGCCGTTGTTGCGGGCCCGGGCGGCGCCCTGGTAATCCCAGAAGGTGAAGCCGCTTGCGCCGGAGAAACGCGCCGCCGCCACATCGAGAAACCCCCGGTTGAGCAGGCGGCGGAAGGCGTTGCGGACCTCGGGCAGGAACAGGGCGTCCGTCTCCCAGGCGGCGGGGTCGGCGGCGTCGGCGCGGCCGGGGATGACGTTGAAATCCCCGGCAAGCACAAAGGGCACCTCGGTTTCGAGCAGCTCCGCCGCCCGCTGTTCCAGGCGCTCCATCCATTTGAGCTTGTAGGCGTATTTCTCCGTGCCCGCCGGATTGCCGTTGGGAAGGTAGAGGGAGACGACGCGGAACGGGCCGTGGGCGCCGTCGAACACCGCCTCGAGATAGCGCGCCTGCTCATCCGCCGCGTCGCCGGGAAGGCCGCGCACGGTTTCCCGCGCCGCCGCCCGGGAGAGGACGGCGACTCCGTTGTAGGCCTTCTGGCCGATGACCTCGGCGCGGTAGCCCTCGCCGAGGAGCTCCAGCGTCGGGAAATCCTGCTCCACGCACTTCAGCTCCTGCAGGCAGACGATATCCGGCTCAACGCCTTTCAGAAAGCGGCGCAGCCCGTCCAGCCGCTTCCGCACCGAATTGACGTTCCAGGTGGCAAAACGCATGAAACCCTCCCAAAAGCCCAAGGACGCGCCGACTATACGGCAAACGCCGGGAATGGCAAGCGGCGAAAAACGGCGGACTCATTTGCATCGGTGCGGGAAACGGGCTATGCAGGGCCCGCCCGCGGCGCCGCCGCCTTTCAGGAATTCCCCCCATGAACGCCGTCGCCCTCCGTTCCAGCCTGCTGTTGCTTTTGGCCGCCGCCATCTGGGGCTCGGCATTCGTCGCGCAAAAGGACGCGGCGCAGCACATCGGCCCGTTATGGTTCATCGCCATCCGCTATTGCATCGCCTCCCTCGTGCTGCTGCCCTTTGCGCTCCATGAAAAGCCGGAGAAAAAAGAAACCTTGAACATGTGGGGCGGCGGCGTGCTCATCGCGCTGTTCCTGATGGCGGGGTCGGTGCTGCAGCAGACGGGCATCCCCATGACCTCGGTGGCCAACGCCGGCTTCATCACCGGGCTCTATGTGGCGTTCATTCCGGTGCTGGGCCTGCTGTTCGGCCAAATTCCCAAAGCCGCCGTGTGGTTCGGGACGGCGCTGGCGGTCATCGGCATGTATTTTCTCTCGGTGCCGGATTCCAGCGCCCTCACCCTGGCGACGCTGAACCGGGGGGACTTGGTGATTCTCGCCGCCACAATCTTCTGGGCGGCGCATATCATGGCGCTGTCGTCATCCTGGGGGCGGCGGCTCACCCCCATCCGGCTGTCGGAAACCCAGTTCGGCTGCTGCGCCGTCATGGGGCTCACCCTCGCCCTGCTGTTTGAGCCCTTTGACCTTGCCGCGACGCTGAAAGCGTTGCCGTCGCTGCTGTTCGTCGCGGTGTTCTCGTCGTGCATCGCCTTCTCGCTGCAAATCACGGGGCAGCGGCATGTGCCGGCGGCCCCGGCGGCCATCATCCTCAGCCTGGAGGCGGTGTTCGCGGCGCTGGCCGGATGGGTGATGCTCGGCGAAGCGCTGACGCCACGCGGCTTTCTGGGCGCGGCGATGATGCTGGCCGGCGTGCTCGCCACCCAGCTGGCGCCGCTGCGGCAAAAGCAGGCGCAAGCACCCACTTGACTTGGGGCGAATGAGGTGTACACCCTGATTCTGTTTGCACAGCACAGGGAGACCGCCATGAAACCGCACCCGCCCATCAGCCCGAAAGCCTTTCGTGACGCCATGGCGCTCATACCGGCGCAGGTGAGCGTTCTCACCACCGACGGCCCGGCCGGGCCCTACGGCATCACCGTCTCGTCACTGTGCCCGGTGAGCGACACGCCGCCGACGGTGCTGGCCTGCATCAACCGCAAAGGCCTGGCCAACAGTGTGTTCAAGGAAAACAAAAGCGTGGGCGTCAACGTGCTGGGCGTCGGGCAGGAGCCCGTCGGCACGGCCTATGCCGGCGGGCTGGACAGCCAGACCCTCTTCGACAAAACCGTGTGGGAGCTCGGCGCCGGTTCGCCGCCGCGTCTGAAACAGGCGCCGGTGACGCTTGACGGCCATATCGTCTCGGAGGTGGAGGTCGGCACGCATACGGTGTTTTTCATTGAGATTGACGCCGTTTTCCCCGGCGCCGACGTGAACGCGCTGGTGTATTACCGCCGGGGCTACAAAGAGTTCCGATAGCCGCGCCGCTCAACGCCCGGCGGGCTGTTGCTCCTCCTCCTCCGCCGCCGCGTCGCCCTCCGCCTCCTCGCTCCTCAAAGGCTCGGAATGGCCGAGGACGCGGATGACGTCGGGGTGTTCAAGGCGGAAGCGCCACTCCAGCTCGTCGATGACGGCATGGACATGATTGACGGTGAGGTGCGGGTCCACCCGGCAGTGGTAGTTGATGACCAGCCCCTCGGCGGAGCGGCGCACCCGGATGGAGTGGATGTCCGACACCTCCCCCACCTCCCGTGCTTTCTGCCGGAGCGCGGCGCTGAGGCTGCGCACCATGGCCTCGCGTTCGTCGGTTCCGGTGAGGGAGCGGACGCGCAGCGGTTCGATGTGGGTATCCACCTCGACATGGGCGCCGAATTCATCGTGGATGGCGTTTTCCAGCTTGGTGGCGATGCGGTGCGCCGCCAGGATGGACAGCCGCCCGTCGATTTCCAGATCGAAGCCGATGGACATGGCGCCGCCCAGTTCCTGAACGGTGACGTGGTGCACGAACAGCTTGCGCCGCGCGGCAATCACCATCACCCGCTCCATGATGCTCTCGTTGGACAGCGATACCGGCTCCACCATCACCTCGACATCGGCCTGCGGCATATCCCGCAGCACCACCTCGGTGACTTGGGCCTTGATGTCCGACACCTTTTCCAGCGGCAGGGTGCGCGAGACCTTCACCTCGATGGCGGCGAACACCCGGCCGCCGGCCGAACGGGCGCGGGCGCGGGCCACTCCGACAACGCCCGGAACGGATTCGGCGCATTTGCCCAGCCGTTCGGCAATGCCTTTGGGGGCGGCGTCGATGAGGGTGTCCACGGTGTTGCGGGCCAGGGTAAAGGCGGCATAAAACATGAAAAACGCCGTCGCCAGCGCCGCGGCGGCATCGGCCGATTTCCAGCCGACACTGACCGCGGCCAGCGCCGCCAGCACCAGCACGGAATTGATCATGTCCGAGGCGAAATGCACGGCGTCGGCTTCCAGCGCCTCGCTGCCGCCCACGGCGCGGGAGGTCTGCCTCAACGCCCGCCAGCGCCAGAAATCCACGCCGATTGACAGCACAAGGGCGCCCACCGCCAACCACGAAAAGCTGACGCGCGTATCGTCGGACATCAGGCGCAGCACGCCCTCGAAGCAGATGGCGCAGGCGACGACAAACAGAAAGGCCGTCTCGAACAGGGCGGCAAGGGATTCAATTTTGCCGTGTCCGTAGTGGTGGGACTCATCCGCCGGGCGGTTGGAGCCGCGAATCGCCAGCCAGGTGACGGCGGTCATACCGATGTCGCACAACGAGTTGGCGGCATCGGACATCAGGGCCAGTGAGCCGGTCATCACGCCGGTCACGCCTTTGGCCACGGTGATGACCGTGCTGGCGGCCACCGACAGCAGCGCGACGCGCTCCTTTGCTATGGCGTTGTTTTTCACGGTGTTTTTGCTCATCGGCCGCTGTCCGGCACTCCGTCGTCCATGGAAAGAACGCGAGGTTTACACCATGGACCACGAAATTGTAAGTGTTCCCGACAGCCCGTCATGCTTTTTTCGGCGGGAAACCTTTCGCGGACTCTTTGTTTTTCTCGCCTTCTTCCTGTATAAGGACAGCGTTTCCAGTGTTCAACATGCAACAAGCGAAGGGTTTCCCGATGGAATACTTGCATACCATGGTCCGCATCAGTGACCTCAAGCAGTCCCTCGATTTCTATACCGATGTTCTGGGCCTGGTCGAAGTGCGGCGCACCGAGAATGAACAGGGCCGCTTCACTCTCATCTTCCTGACGACTCCGGAGGATCTCGCCAGACCGGGCGGCGAGCGCAGCCCGTTGCTCGAGCTCACCTACAACTGGGATCCGGAAGTCTATACCGGCGGGCGCAATTTCGGGCATCTGGCCTACGCCGTCGACAACATTTACGCGTTTTGCGCCGCCGCACAGGCAAAGGGCGTGGTCATCAACCGTCCGCCGCGGGACGGCCGCATGGCGTTCATCCGCTCGCCGGACGGCATTTCCATCGAAATCCTGCAAAAAGGCGAAAGCCTGCCGAAGCAGGAACCCTGGGCCTCCATGGCCAATACCGGAACCTGGTAAACCATCGAATCCGCACACGCTTCACCGTTTTAAAACTCTCAGAAAGGTTGTTTTCATGCTCCGCGCCGTCGCCGTCGTCCGTAAACCCGCCGTCAAAGAAACCCTGGTGGTCGATACCCTGACCCTCACGGCCGATGCCCGCACCGTGCGCCACGGCGTGCTGCAGGGCGACAAAGGCGACTCCTACGCCGCCGATCTGGCCGCAGACACCCTGCTCAAAGACGGCGACGCCCTCAAACTGGAGGGCGGCTCGCTGGTGCGGGTTGTTGCCGCCGCGGAACCGGTGCTGAAAATCACCGCCGAAAATCCGCTGCGGCTGGTCAAGGCGGCGTGGCTGCTGGGCAACCTGCATGTGCCCGTGGCCTTCGGCAAGGAGTTCCTGCTGACCATCCGCGACGCCGAGCTGCTGGAAACCATTCGCGGCGCCGGCTGTGCGGCGGCGGAGACGGAAGAGCCGTTCGACCCGGAACCGGCGCCCGGCGAGTGCGGCTGCGGCCATCACCACCACGGACATGAGCACGAACACGAGCACGAGCACCATCACGGGGAGGAGCACGGCCATCATCACCATCACGAGGAGGCGCATGGGCGCCATCACCATCACGAGGAAGAGCACGGCCACCATCACCACCATGAGGAAGAGCACGGCCATCATCACCACCACGAGGAGGAGCACGGGCGCCATCACCATCACGAGGAGGCGCATGGGCGCCACCATCACGAGGAAGAGCACGGGCATCACCATCACGAGGAGGAGCACGGGCGCCACCATCACGAGGAAGAGCACGGCCATCATCATCACCACCACGAGGAGGAGCACGGCGGGCATCACCATGATGAGGGCTGCGGCTGCGGCAAAAAACATCCCCACACATAGTCGGGGCCGCCGTCACCCGGCCATGTTCAACCGGTCACTCCGGTTTGTCCACGTCCATTGTTTAACATTTCGTAATAATACCGCAAAATTGCCGTAATTATGCCCGAATCCCGTCATGGCTTCGTCCAAGTTCTGGGCGATAATGAAAATAAGCCGAAACGGAGGTGACACATGGACGGGCAAAACGGATTTCTGATTTTCCGGCAAAAAGACCTGAACGGGCTGGTATGCGCCGTTCCGGAGCACGGCAATCGTCCGCTTTTTCTGACGCCGACGAACTGGGAGTTCGGCGGGCGCATCGATAAAGACCATGCCCCCAAGGGGTTCCGCTACGAGGAAGCCCTGTCGCTGGCCGGCATCAACGGATTTTATCTCCATCATTCGGTTTGTTGTTGAGTACTCCTCGATCATTTAGACCTCCCTACCCTCCTTGAAACCACGGGACCCTTCCCGTGGTTTTTTTTGTCTGAAAAATCTCCGCCACGGCCGGAAGAACAACCGGAGCCGGTTCGCCCCCTCCCACTTTTTTCCCGACAAAAAAAGGGCCGGGAAACCCGGCCCTTCCCGGCGATCGCCACCCGCGCCATCCCTATGCCGCGGAGCCTGCCGGAAGATGAATCATGATGATGGTGCCGCTGCCCTCGCGCGAGCGGATGCGCAGCGAGCCGCCGTGCAGTTCGGCCAGCGAGCGGGCGATGGACAATCCCAGACCGGACCCCTTGCCGGCCTTGGCGTAATCCTCATCACGCACCTGAACGAACGGACGGCCGATGCGCGACAGTTCCTTCTTCGGGATACCGATGCCGTTGTCTTCAATGAAGATGTTGTAGGAGTCGGGCGCCGGACGGCCGCGCAGCCGGATTATGCCGTTGCTGCCCTTGCTCATGGTGGCCTTGCAGGCATTCTGCAGGGTATTGACCAGAATCTGCTGCAAAGCGCGCCGTTCCGCGTAGACCCGGACCTGTTCGGGAACAATGTCGGTGACGAAGGTGATGTTGTTCTTCTCGGTTTGGTCGCGAACCAGTTTGGTCGCGTCTCCGGCCACGTCGGCCAACACGAAATTCTCACGGTCCAGTTGTCTCTTGCCGGACTCTATCTGCGACATGTCGAGAATATCGTTGATGAAGGAGCGGAGGTATTCGCCGCTGGAACGGATATCGCGACAGTATTCGGTGTATTTCTCGTTGCCCAGCGGCCCGAATGTGCCCAGTTCCATGACCTCGGCAAAACCGATGATATGGGTGAGAGGCGTGCGCAGTTCGTGGCTCATGTGGGCGAGGAAGTTGGACTTGGCCTTGTTGGCTTCCTGCGCCTTTTCCGCCAGGGTCGACAGATCGCGGGTATGTTCCTTTTCCTTCTGGCGGGAGATCTGCAGCTCCTCGATGGCTTTCTTCAGCTGGCGCTCCGATGCCAGAAGCTGTTCCTCGCGCTGCTTGAGCTGGGTAATATCGGTGCCGATGGAGACGAACCCGCCGTCTTTGGTGCGCCGCTCGCTGACCTGAAGCCAGCTGCGATCGAGAAGATGAGCGTCGAACGTGCGGGAACCGTTGCGCTCGTTGTGTTGAGTGACAAACCGGTTGCGGATTTCCGGCTCCTTGCCGAGTTTCATGACTTCCGACCGGTTCATTCCCGGGCGGATCTTGTCCTGGGGTATTTCGTATTGTTTCAGGAACTTGGAGTTGCAGATGACCAGGTTGTCATGGTTATCCCACAGAACGAAGGATTCGGGCACGGAATCGATGGCGTCGCGCAGGCGGGCATCCGCCGCTCTGGTGTTTTCGGCCAGATTGCTCATGGTTTCGGCCAGTCCGCGCTGTTCGGTGATATCCACGGCAATGCCGACCATATGGACATCGTCGCCGTCCTCCTCGCGCACCACTTCGCCGTGGGTCTGCACCCATATCCAGGCGCCTTCGCTGTTGCGCATGCGGAATTCGCAGTCCACCACGCCGGTGGCGCCTTCCGCCAACTGTTCGGCGAGCTGGAAGAAATCGGTGTCGTCGGGATGGACCAGGGCCGTCAGTTCGCCGAAGGACATATAGTCATGATGGTGTTGCAGCCCGAGCATGGCATACATGGAATTCGACCAATGGATGCGCCCGGAATACACGTTCCAATCCCAAAGGCCGCACCGCCCGCGGTCCAGCGCCGAGTCGATGCGGCTGGAAATACGGTCGCAGGTGGCGATGGCATCGCGAACCCGGGCTCCCTGAAGGCGGTAACCGAAGGCCAGGCCTGTCATGACCACGACACACGCCAGCAGCGGTATCGCCAACTGCCAGGCCCGCCGGTTCCAGGCCGCCAACACGGGAGTCAGCGGCTGAATGTAGGCCATGCGACCGGTGTTTTGGGCGATGCTGCGGACAGTCGCCAGAGCGAGCTCGCCGTTGGAGAGCACAACCGTCATCACGCCGGCGCGATCACTGTAAATGAGAATGGGTTGACCGTAGCCGAACAGATCGTTCAGGCTGGCGGGAATGGACTCCGTGGCTTCGGCGGGGTAACTGGCGATCGCCCGGCCGAACTCGTCGGCGAGGACAAAAAAGCCACCCTTGTCCAGCGTGTTTTCCGGCAGTTCAGCAGCCAATCCGGAAAGCAGAACGGCGCCGGTGGAAAGATCGGCTATGTTTTTGCTGTCATAACGCGCGGCGGCGAGTGTGGCGACGACATCGACATTCCATGTCGCCGCGCGGGTCAACTCACTGCGTAATGTGCGCAAATGCTCCAGAGCGACAACAAAAAGGAAGCAGAAAAACCCGACAATCAGGACCGGAAAATAGATTCCCAGATTCTTCTCTATCACCTCCAGCAAAAACCACGCGTTTTTCACGCGGGGCCGATACATCCCGAGAAGTGGACGAGAGTATATTTTTGCCTGTGCGGCGTCGACCGCGGACATGGAATCCCCCAATTCCGTAAATAAAGCGGACATTATGTGCGACACTTTAACTGTGCCGAATCAGTAATAATAGAATCCGATACGTGATTTTTGTCCAGAGTAAAAAAATAATTTTTTATTTGCGGTTACCCTTGAATCACAAGGATGTAGCCCTACCTGATGAAATCGGCCCCTTTCCACCCGCAGTCCAGATTATTAAAGTCTTGTAATGTCTGGCATGTTCCCAACCGGTGCGGCGAAGAGCCGCATTGGGCATTCGCTCAGCCCAAACTGATTTTATCCACAGTTTCAAAGGTGGTTTTCTGTAATTCCTTCAGGTGCGCCAGCAGGGCCTTGGCGTTCGGCAGACCGCAGAGATTGGCAAACTGGGCGGTGATGGTATCCGGAACCGCCTTCGGGTCGAAGGCGCCCGACAGAATGGTGCGCTGCCACTGCTGAAGGTTGTTGAAGGTCTGACCGGCAAGGATGAGGGCATTGGCGTCCTCCTGGCCGAGAAGCTTCAGACGGGCGGCCTCGCTGAACACGTCCTCGGTGCCGAGCCCCACCAGCTTCGGGTATTTGTAGGCGTAGGCGAGAATGAACGCCTGGGCGAGAAAATCCAGGTCGACAATACCGCCGGCGGCGAGTTTCAGATCCCACGGATTGTCGGAACCCTTGACATCGGCGATGGTTCCGCGCATTTCCCGCGCTTGGCGGAACACCTCCTTCGGGTCCCGCCGCATCGTCAGCAGTTTGGTCAGTTCCTTGCTGACACGGGCGCACAGGGCCTGGTCCCCGGCTATGGGACGGGCGCGGGTCAAAGCCATGTGTTCCCACAAATCCGCTTCCTTGTACTGGTAGTTGAAAAACCCGTCCACCTGGGAGGCGACCGGCCCCTTGCCGCCGTCGGGCCGCAGCCGCAAATCCACCTCGTACAAGCGGCCACGCCGTGTCGGCACGGTGAGAGCCGCCACCAGCCGCTGGGTCAGGCGTGTGTAATACACCGTCGCGTCGATTTTCCGGCGCCCGTCGCTTTCCCGCATTTTGTGGTTGAAATCATAGAGAACGATGAGGTCCAGGTCCGACGTGGCGGTGAGCTGGCGCGCACCCAGTCGCCCGAGCGCCAGCACCGCCATGGACGCCCCCGGCACGACGCCGAACTCGCTTTCAAA
>JAISTL010000145.1 GCA_031272615.1 Methylobacteriaceae bacterium
GGCGGTTGCCGGTTCGGCGGCGGTGGAATCGGAAACGGCGCTGCCGGAGTGACGCCGATGGACTCGCGCCTCTCCCCGACACGACGCGAAACCTTGTTGTTCAAGGCGGTTGTTGTTGCGCTGGTGCTGTCCGGCTGCTTCGCCGTTGCTTGGAAACCGGCGGTGATCATTGGCGATTATTACTTAATTTATATGCCTCTTTATGACGGAAGCTGGATACGGCCGATCACCTATCCGCATCTCGGGCGGTTCATGCCGCTGGAATATCAGGATTTCAATCTGGTGCTGCCGTTTTCCGACCCACTGACGGCGGTGGCGGTTCTCGAGGCAATCAAGTTCGCCTTGGCGGCGTGGCTCACCTGGAAAGCCTTCCGGGTGTTCATGGACGAGGTTCCGGCCTGTGTGGCGGTGCTGGTGACGCTGACGGCGTCGGACTATGCCGTCGCGGTGTTTTCCAACCCCAGTTATCCCGAACCGACCATCATCGTTTATCTCGCCTTCTTTCTGTGGCAATATGCCGACGGTGCGGTGCGCGGCAACCGGCGCGGCTTCATTCTCGCCTTTGCGACGGCGGTGATCGGGTCTTATCTGAAGGAGCCGGTGTTCGGGATTTTTGCGGTGTTTGCGCTGACCAACCTGTTGCAGTTGTTCCGGCAGCTTTCGGCAACGGAAAAACGGTTTGCCGCCGGGCTCATCGCCAATGCCTTCGTGTATCTCACGGTCTATTACTTCATGGCTTACCGCCATCAGGAGATTCCCTATGTCCAGGAACGCCGGTTCGCCTCGCTGCAGATGATGTTCCTGCTGTTCTGCGATCGCGCCTTCTGGCTGCCGGTGATCCTGCCGGTTTTGCGGGTCTTTTTCTGCCTCAGGGAACGGCGGCTGATCGTTTTGCGCTCCGATGCCGTCGCCGCGGCGGGCCTTGCCTATGGAACGGGTTTCGTCATCCTCCAGCTGGAGCCCGCCTATTATTATGCGCCGGCCCAGTATCTGCTGCTGGCGGCGGCGGTCTGTCACGCCCGCTGGTATTGGCTCAATGTCATGGGGGCGCCTGCCGTCACCGCGCCGCTGCGGAGAGCCGCCCTGTTGGGGCTCGCCATTGCGGCGTGCGTCGCCGTCACCGGGTTCTACCGTGATTTCAAACACCTGAAGACGGAGTCCACCAAGGCGCTGGCGCTGTTGGATGTGGTTGTCGCTGAAGGATACACGCCGCTGATCTGGTATCCGCCCTACGAACCCGGCAAAAACCGCATGATGTGGGAATACGGCCGCCTGTTCATCGAGATCCTGCCGGTGTACTACAACCTGTTCACCCACCGGCCCAACGATATGGCGCGGTTTCACCGGGTGTTTTTCGACGAGGTGCTCAAGGGCGAGCCCGATGTGGCGCCGCCTGTCGCCGTGACGGCGGATTTCAATGAGTTTCTCGACACCAGGTCCGTGCTGCTGCCGATGCTGGATTTCCGCGAGGTTTATGACAACAAGCCCTGGACGGCGGAGCCCGGCCGGTTTGTCGAGGTGCCCGGGGATTTCACGTTTATCTTCAAGAAGGAAGACATCCCCGCCCTGGCGCCCGTTGTCACCGAACGTTACCGGCGGTTGGGCCTGGAACCGCCGCCGGAATTCGCCGGCAGCGGCGGGTGAGAGGGGGTCAGACGGGTTGCCGCGGGTCAAACGCGGGTGAAGCGGGAACACAACCGCCGGGAGCGTTTTGTGCCCTCAGGCGCCCTTCATTTCATACCCCAGGGCGATGAGCACTTCCCGGGGCGAGGCATAGGCTTCCTGCCTGTCAACACTCCAATAGCGGACATCGTTCACCGGGATGCGTTCACCGGAAACGGCGCACTTCACATAAAGACCGGGGCGGACGATTCTCATCTCGCCGTCATGAAATTCAACAACCGCTTCACTGTCGTCATACGGTTTGCCGCGATACATAAACACCATGGTGTGGTTCCGGGGGGCTCCAAATGATTGCAGAAACCTCCCATTAGCACGGGCGGCGTGTTCTGAACAGCCATTTATGCGGTGCGCCGCACACTCGGGCGGCGTCTGCGGTTACCCGGCGCGTTCGCGGGCGTCGCGGAAGAAGGCGGTGAGCAGCGCGGCGCATTCCCGTTCATTGATGCCGCCGTAGACTTCGGGGGCATGCATGCAGGTCGGCTGGCGGAAAAAGCACGGTCCGTGCTCGACGGCGCCGCCCTTCGGGTCAAAGGCGCCGAAATACAGGCGGCGGATGCGGGCGAAGGAAATGGCGGCGGCGCACATGGCGCAGGGTTCCAGCGTCACGTAAAGGTCGCACCCGGTCAGGCGTTCACTGTCCAAAACCCGGCAGGCGTCGCGGATGGCGAGAATCTCGGCGTGAGCGGTAGGGTCCCGCAAGCGGCGCGGGGCGTTGGCGGCGACGGCGATGAGCGCGCCGTTTCGGACGATTGCCGCGCCGACCGGCACCTCGCCGCCGGCCGCGGCCCGGCGCGCCGCCTGCACGGCGGCATCCATGGGAACGATATCGGACATGGGTCCTCACACTGCTTTCTCGCTGATTATCATAACGAAAATTCGCGCCGTTGTAAAATCGCCCCCCAATGGTTTGGGCTTCACCGGCGGGAAACCGCCGGATTTCGGTTTTTCCGGGCTTTTTTTTTGGAAAGACGGGCGGTTTTTCTTTCAAGAAGTACGGAAAGCCGTTATATGTCGGCGAATTTCCGGCGGCCCACCAGCCGCGCAGTGTCGGACGGCCGCATTTCCATGAAAAAACCTGATAAACCCCGCCCCTCTTCCTCCGGTTTTGCCCGGACCCGCAAACCGTTTGCCGGGCGCCCGCCCAAAGGCGCCGACGAGCCGCGCCGCCCGTTCCGGGAACGCCGTGCGGCCGGTGATGCTCCGGCGCGGGTCATCCGCCGTTATGACGTTGAGCGTGACGGGAGTGACGCAGGGTCTGACCGTTCCGCCGCCTTCAAACCGCGCCGTCCGTACCGGGAGCGTGAGCCCGGGGCAGACGCGAGGTCTCCCGGTGCGGAGGGCCGCAGGCCGAACCGGCCGTTCCGCAGGCCCGATACCTTTCGGGGCCGGGCCGTCCGCCGTTCGGAGAGTGACCATGGAGAGCCTTGGGGCGGCGAACGGGTGGCCAAGGTCATGGCGCGGGCCGGGGTTGCCTCCCGGCGTGACGCCGAGGCGCTCATCGAAGAGGGTCGCGTCGCTGTCAACGGCGTTACGCTGGAGTCCCCGGCGGTCAACGTGACGGAAGCCGATACGGTGACATTGGACGGCGAGCCGCTGCCGCTCAAGGAACGCTCGCGCCTGTGGCTCTACCACAAGCCCGCCGGCGTGGTCACCACCGCGCGTGACCCGGAGGGGCGGCGCACGGTGTTCGATGCACTGCCCGCCGACATGCCGCGCGTCGTCACCATCGGCCGATTGGATATCAATACCGAGGGTCTGCTGCTGTTGACCAATGACGGCGGCCTCGCCCGGGTGATCGCCCATCCGTCCACCGGCTGGCTCAGGCGCTACCGGGTGCGGGCCTTCGGCGACATCGCCCAGGACGCTCTCGACGCGTTGAAGGACGGCATCACCGTCGACGATATGGATTACGGCCCGGTGGAGGCGCAACTCGACCGCCGTCAGGGCGACAATGTCTGGCTGACAATCGGCCTGCGCGAGGGCAAAAACCGTGAAATCAAGCGCATTCTCGAGCATCTCGGCCTCTCGGTCAACCGGCTGATTCGCGTGTCTTTCGGCCCGTTCCAGCTGGGTGATCTCGAGGAGGGCAAGGTGGAGGAGGTGCGCACCCGGGTGTTGAAAGACCAACTGGGCGAAAAGCTCGCAGCCGAGGCGGGGGTGGATTTTGTCTCGCCGGTGCGTGAACCGGTTGCGCCGTTCGCCGCCCGCCGCCGCGCGGAACCGGTGGAGGATGAAGAGCGGGGGCCGCGCCGGCCCCGTTCCGGTGAGCGGCCGTTCCGTCGCTCCGAACCGGACGATGCGGAGGAGCCCAAAGCCCGGCGTCTGCGGCCGGGAGAGCGGGCCCGTTCCATCTGGCGTGCCGATGACGTGCAGGCGCGGGTCCCGCGCGGCAAGGCGCCGCGGCGCGGCGCCGACGCCAAGGCGGCCCGGCGCGTGTCCGCCGCCAAAGAACGCGAAAGCGTCGGAGCCGTCGAGAGCCGCTCCGGCCGCGCGGTGGCCATCGAGCGCATCAAGCCCGAACCGAAACCCGCTCCGCCGCCGCGTCGCCCCCGGGCCGCGGGCGGCGAGAGTTTCCCCACCCGCCGGCGCGTTTCGCACACTGAGGAGAGGGCGGGCGGCGAGGTTGCCCGGTCGCGGCGTCCGACGGGCGAGGCGCGGGAAAGGGGCGGCCGACACCCCGGGCGTGAAGGATTTGACGCGTCGAACACCCGGGGTGAACGGCCCACCGGCGGGAAACGCCCCGGCACGGGCGCGCAGAAACGGCCGTTCGGGCCTATGGGCCGGGGCAAACCGCCCCGCCGCCCGTAAGCAAAAGTGAAAGGCGCGGAACCATGCGGATTGTCGGCGGCAGGCTGCGGGGCAGGGCGCTTTCATCGCCGCATTCCAACACCGTGCGTCCGACGGCCGATCGCCTGCGCGAGGCTCTGTTCAACATTCTCGAGCATCGCTATGACAACCCGGTGGCGGGCGCGCGGGTGCTCGACCTCTTCGCCGGGACCGGCGCGCTCGGCCTGGAAGCGCTTTCCCGCGGAGCGGAATTTGTCGCTTTTGTCGATACCGGCGCCGAGGCCCGCGGCCTCATCCGCGAAAACATCGAGGAACTGGGGTTTGGCGGCGCGGCCCGGGTGTTCCGCCGCGACGCGACAAAAATGGGTGAGGCGCACCCCAACGCCCCGTTCACGCTGGTATTCAGTGATCCGCCCTACGGCTTCGACCTGACGCCGAAGGCGCTGATCTCCTGCCGCGACGGCGGCTGGCTTGCACCGGACGCGCTGCTGGTATTGGAGGAACGCGCGGGCGATACGCCGCTGCTACCCGCCGCCGGTTTCACGTTGCTCGAACAGCGCGAGTATGGCGATACCCGCCTGGTGTTTGCCCGGGCCGGCGGGTAGGCCTGCGGCGTGGGTCCGCGGGCCCGGCGGGGAAACAGATACGGGTTTTGAAGGGTTCCGGCTTCGGGCGCTACGCAACGCCTGCCCGAAGCGCGGCCGCGACAGGATGGGAACGACATATCGGCCGGCAAGTGCCGGAACCCTTCAAAACCCGTTCTAAACCGCGAAAACCCGGCGTCGGTCATAAACAGGATACGCCCGTCGACATATGTCGCTCTGCAAGCCGGGCGATTCGCGGACACACCCCGTGCCGGGGGAGCATGGACCGTGCTCCCGCCGGTGCGGTTCACGGGGTTGCCTGCTGTGGTTGTTTTGCCCGGGGCGCCAGCGAGGCGAGAGTCACCACCGGAACCATGACAACGGAATGCCGGGGGTTTCGCTGTGGACGCGCTTTGGTCAGCACCCTCAGAAACAGGGCCGCCCCGGCGACGGCGCCGGCGAGAACCGAGGCGCGGATGATGCCGCTCTGCCAGGGAAAAGCAGTGAGGGCGAGAGGCCCCATGACGGCGGTGAACATCAGACGGTGGACCATCGTTTCCTCCCGAGCGCGGATGAACCCCTGAAAACCGGGGTTTGCAGCCGCACGAACGTCGGCGCCGATTGGCGCCTTCAACATGTTTTGTACACAGATATAATTTCTGTCCACATGCGATTTCTATATCAGTCAGATTTCAATGTCAACATGTTTTTTATGCCCTGGGTAAAATTTAATATACGGCGCGAAAGCGGCTCTCCGCCTGGGTTTGGCGCCACGGTGGCGGGGAGATGGTCGTCACGCGGCAAAAATCACGGGGATAGGCGTTGAACAGCACGGCGCCGCTCACCGGGGGGAATCCGCTCAAAGTGATTCGTGATGTCGTCGACAGACGGTTGTACCGCCGGCGCCGGGAGGGGCCCGGCGGGATTACCGCAGGATTTTGTAGGGTATCAGCAGCCCGAGAATCATGAATGCAAACGCGGCGGCTTCAGGGGAATGATCGGCATACAGCCACACCACGATGAGGCCGGCGACCGGGCCATACAAACTAATGAAAAGGTAAAACCGGAAGGTTCTCCACCCCCGCGCGGCGCGTCGGGCAGCGACTTCGTGCAGCGGCACGCCGTGCTTGTCGAAGTTTCGCAGCTGGAACAGGAACATCGACGCGCCGGGATAGCCGTGACGGGCGGAGTCGTCGATCCATTTGAGGCCTTCGGTTTTGTCCTTGCGGACGCCGCGGCCGTAGTAGTAGGCGGCGCCCAGACAAAACTTCGCCCGCGCGTTCCCCTGTTCGGCGGCCAGCCGGTACCATTTGACCGCTTCGGCTTTATCCTCGGGAACGCCTTGTCCTTCGGCATAGGCGTTGCCCAGGGCGACACCGGCCAGATCATGACCATGTTCGGCCGCCAGCCGGTACCATTTGATCGCTTCGGCTTGATCCCCGGGAATACCCTCTCCCTTGAAGTACAGTTCCCCCAAACTGAACTGCGCTCCGGCATTTCCCTGATCCGCCGCCATGCGGAACCACTTGACCGCTTCACTTCTGTATTTGAAAAAGCCGGTTTCGCCGGCGCTGAACCGTTCGCCCAGGAAGATCTGCGCCTCGACATCTCCGCGCCCGGCCGCCAGATAATACTGTGCGAAGGACTCTCCCTTCGCCGCCGCCCGCCCGCACCATTTGGTCGCTTCGGCTTTGTCGCGGGGAACGCCCAGGCCCATATCGCAGGCCATCCCCAGTGAGAACTGCGCGTTGGCGTGCCCCTGCTCCGCCGCCTTGCGGAACCAGCGGGCCGCCTCGGCCGGGTCTGCAGGAACGCCTTGTCCGTCCAGGTATAATGTGCCCAATCTATATTGCGCCCCGGCAAGCCCCTGTTCCGCGGCCCGTCTGTACCATTTGGCCGCTTCGGCTTTATCCCCGGGCGCATCTTTTCCTTCGTCGTACAAACAGGCCAAGAGGAATTGAACGACGGCGTCTCCCTGTTCCGCCGCCGTTTTGTGCCATTTGAGCGCCTCGGTTTTGTCTTCCGGAACGCCTTGTCCGAACAAATACATGGTGCTCAAGGCGAACTGCGCTTTGGCGTGTCCCTGTTCAGCCGCGGCGCGGTACCATTTGAGCGCTTCGGCGGTGTCTTCATGGACGCCCTGGCTGTAGGCATACATGGAGCCCAGACAGTATTGAGCGTCTCTGTCACCGTGTCCGGCGGCGGTTTTGTACCACTGGAACGCTTTGCTTTTATCCTGAAAAACGCCGACCAGCCCGTAACGCCCGGTTTCGCGCCATTCGTTATGGGTGGTGTACCCTTCCATGTTTTCCGCGTCCATCCGACGCATCAACGCATCGGAAAAAAACCTGGTCGTGGATGTCTGAAAGCGGCGATCCAGCCACGCGGCGTGCCCCTCGGTGAGGTTTTTGTAAACCGCCAGACGACCGGACCCACCCCTGACGTTCCAGTGGTAGGCGTCGGGATTCTCTTTATACCCGGAGTTTTTCTGCAGCCTGACGCCGCCGTATTCCGGATTGATTGCGTCGATGAGCGAGCGCACATAAAAATAGTAGTGCGGCGCGGCGTAGGGCGTGCCGTCTTTGTGAAACAGTGGCACGGGAACAAACTGATGAACCCCCGGCTCGATGCTCTCCACCGTGTTTTTGAAGCGTTCGGACACCACCAGGCCGCCGGCGATACGGGCGCTGAAATCATGGAG
The DNA here is from genome assembly GCA_031272615.1 of Methylobacteriaceae bacterium. Classification (GTDB taxonomy): domain Bacteria; phylum Pseudomonadota; class Alphaproteobacteria; order Rhizobiales; family Beijerinckiaceae; genus Hohaiivirga. Next base: position 7,756 of record JAISTL010000145.1, read on the forward strand.
CGTCGTGCCTTCGGTTAACACGACCCTGGCCGGCAGCACCGCCGGCGGCACCGGCGGAAGAGTAAATGACGTCGGTTGGCCGGGCGGCATGTTGAAATAGGGCTCCAGCGTGGCCCGGAGCCAGGCCGACAGCGCATCGTGCGTCCATTCGCTGCCGTCGGCGTTATACCCTTGGCTCCGGATCGCGCAGTATTTGTCTTCGAACGAAGTTCCGAACGTCATGGCCATGCTGTCGTTTCCTGTTTACAGTCCTCACATCCGGCCGGTCTCCGGGCCGTTTGCTCCCGATGGGCTGAAAGTACTGTATTCCGGATTCCTTAAAATTCACGAAAGTCCCGACGGAATCCAAATTATACCCGACAACCGGACACTGAGAGAAAGACCAAAACCCCGTGTTGTGGACACGGGGAACCCAGGGGAAGGGTGGATTCCGGTTTTGTAAACTGTACCCCGGAAACCGGGCATTTCTGCCGACTTTGAACCCCCTTTCCTGTCCACCACATCATCCGGATTGCTTCGCTCACGCTCGCAATGACGCGCCGGTTTTCGTATTGCCGGGAACATATGGGCGTGGTGTGCCAACCTGAGTTTCTGGCGTATGTCGGAAAACTGGAGGGCGCGGCAAATCCTCGATGCGGAAACCCTGGAGCGTATCCGGGCCTTTGAGACGCTTGTCCAGAGGAAAAAGGATGCGTGAGACACGGAGCTGTTCCAGCGGCTGTTGTCCCCGACGGAGCGCGGGGATGTGAGGTTTGTTCCGATGGACTAAACAGTATGCGGGGAACCCGGTGAGGCCGGTGGCCGGGTCCATGCGGCAGGCGGGGCCGAGCGTGATGACGGCGAGACGTAAAAGGCCCTCTCAGGGTGTGCTGAGAGGGCCTTTACAAAATCATGGGGAAACCGGGGCTTGTATCTGAGACGGAGGCCGGGACAAGCCGCGTCAGTATCCACAGTAATCCATCACTATCTGTGGAACGAAAAACAGAAGGATAAGGGCTGCGAAAGCCCCGAAACGAGGATCAAGACCAGCGCCAACGAAGGCGATGACAAATGCGGAAACTGCGAAATAGATGAGTCATGCGATTATCTTCCCGATAATGCCTCCTTCGGTGACCAGCCAAAATAATATGCAGAATCCGATTAAACAAACCAACCACATTTCAATGACCTCCGACGTTTTTAGCTTTACAAAGCCCGAAAATAAATGTCGATTTCCAAAAATTCAACGTGACGAATCACGGATTTTTGTATAGCCGAATTATCAGGATGGGGTTTCCCCGTTTCCAAGAACCTCGTCAACGGTATCATAGATATCCGCCAG
>JAISTL010000163.1 GCA_031272615.1 Methylobacteriaceae bacterium
CGCCAAACCCTGATCGGATTGGGCCTCAACAGGCTGCATCGCAAGTCCACGCTGCCGGACACCCCGGCGGTTCGCGGCATGATCACCAAAGTGCAGCACCTCGTGCGCGTTGTCGACGAAAGCTGAGGAGGACGGATTCATGAAACTCAATGAAATTCGCGACAACGAAGGCGCGGTGAAGGCGCGGATGCGCGTGGGCCGCGGCATCGGTTCCGGCAAGGGCAAGACCGGCGGGCGCGGCGTCAAAGGGCAAACCTCCCGCGCCGGTGTGGCCATCAAGGGTTTTGAAGGCGGCCAGATGCCCCTGCACCGCCGCCTGGCGAAGCGCGGCTTCAACAAGCCGTTCCGCATTGTTCTGAACGAGGTGAATCTCGGGAGGATTCAGGCGGCGGTGGATGCCGGCAAACTCGACGCTTCGACGCCCGTCACCAACGAAACGCTGGTGAAGGCCGGGGTGTGCGCCAAGCCGTGGGACGGAGTCAAGATTCTCGGCGTCGGCGAGCTCAAGGAAAAGCTTGCCTTTGAGGTTTACGCCGCTTCCAAATCCGCGGTGGCCGCCATCGAGAAGGCGGGTGGCAGTGTGAAACTGCTGAGAGCCGCGGCGGCGGAGGAAACGGGAGCGACCGCTTCGGCGTAAGCGCTCCGGACAGTCACACGAGAGGGCGGCGCTTGCCCTTATGGCGCCGCCCTTCCGGCGTATCCGGACGAAACGGTGGGAGCGCGATTCGCCTTTATTGCGGCGAGCAAATCGCCCCACCGGGTATTTCGTGGTAGACGATGCGCCTTCAACGGGTTAAGACGCATGAGCCCGTGGATTCGACGCCGGTCGAATGTCCAGCGGGGTGCGGAATGAAAGGGCTTGACGACAATGGCTTCAGCAGCCGAACAACTTGCGGCAAACATCAATTTCAGCGCGCTTGCCAAGGCCGATGAACTCAAGAAGCGACTCTGGTTTACACTGGGGGCTCTCGTTGTCTACCGGCTTTTGACGTTCATTCCGCTTCCGGGCATCAATACCGAGGTGTTCCTCGGCAAGTTCACCTCTTCCGGGGCCGGGGAGGGGATATTCGGCATGTTCAACATGTTCGCCGGCGGCGCCATCGAGCGTATGGCCATCGGCGCCCTGAACATCATGCCTTATATTTCCGCGTCGATTATCGTGCAGCTTCTGACTTCGGTGATGCCCACCCTCGAGGCCCTCAAGAAAGAGGGCGAATCCGGCCGCAAAATCATCAACCAGTACACCCGCTATCTCACGGTGGTGCTGGCGGTGTTCCAGTCCTGGGGTATTGCCGTCGGTCTGCAGAATGCGGGCGGCGACGTCGTCTTCAACCCCGGCGTCATGTTCATGCTTTCCACGGTGATTACGCTCACCGGCGGTACGCTGTTCATCATGTGGCTCGGCGAGCAGATCACGTCCCGCGGCATCGGCAACGGCACGTCGCTCATCATCATGTGCGGTATTGTCGCCAATTTGCCCAACGCCATCAGTCAGCTGATGAATCTGGGCTGGACCCAGGGGCGCACCGGCGCGGTGCTCGGCATCATGGCGATGGCGGCGGCCATCGTGATTTTCGTGGTGTTCATGGAGCGCTCCCAGCGCCGCATTCCCATTCAATACCCCAAACAGCAGGTCGGCAACCGGGTGATGCAGGGCGGCAGCTCGTTCCTGCCGTTGAAGCTCAACATGTCCGGCGTGATTCCGCCGATTTTCGCTTCCTCGCTGCTGATGCTGCCGGCGACCTTCTCCTCCTTCTCGGTGGGGGCGCAACTGGGCGAAACCGAAGGGTTCGCCGGGTGGATTTCGATGCTGACCATCTATCTGGCACACGGGCGCCCGGCCTATGTCGTGCTGTATATGAGCCTCATCATCTTCTTCACCTTCTTCTATACGGCGGTGGTGTTCAACCCGAAGGAGACGGCGGACAATCTCAAGAAGCACGGCGCCTTCATCCAGGGCATCCGTCCCGGAGAAAAGACCGCGGATTTCATCGACCATGTGCTGTCCAGGCTGACGGTGGTCGGTGCGGCGTATCTCTGTGCGGTGTGTCTGCTGCCCGAGTTCATGATTGCCTCGATTTCCGGTATGCCGTTCTATCTCGGCGGCACGTCGCTGCTGATTGTCGTGTCGGTGACGATGGACACGGTGGCGCAGGTGCAGGGCTATCTGGTGCAGAACCAGTATGAAGGGTTGATCAAAAAGACGAAGCTGCGCGGCGCGCGCCGCTGACGCCCGGTTTCGCCGAGGGGAGACGCCCTTCATTCGACTTGCGTTGAACATTCCGAAGCACACGGAAAGGATGAGACATGCGCATTATTCTTTTGGGCCCTCCCGGAGCGGGCAAAGGCACGCAATCCATGCGGATTTCCGAGAAATACTCCATCCCGCAGCTCTCCACCGGCGACATGCTGCGCACGGCGGTCGCCGCCATGACGCCCATCGGCCTCAGGGCCAAAACCATCATGGAAAAGGGCGAGCTTGTTCCCGACGAGGTGGTTGTCGGCATCATCGCCGAGCGCATCGAGGAGAAGGACGCCAAGGAAGGCTTCATTCTCGACGGCTTTCCGCGCACCGTCGCGCAGGCGGAGGCGCTGGACGCCATGCTGTCGGAGAAGGGGCTGAAACTGGATGCGGTGGTGGAATTGGCGGTTGACGAGGAAGCGTTGCTGGCGCGCATTCTCAACCGCCGGGCCGAGATGGAAGCCAGGGGCGAAGCGCCCCGCGCCGACGACAACGAAGAGGTGTTCCGCAAGCGCATGGCGCAGTATCGGGCGGCGACGGCGCCGGTTTCGGGATACTATGCGGAGTCCGGCCGGTTGAAGACGGTGGACGGCATGAAATCCATCGACGAGGTGACGGCGCTGCTGTTTACGGATCTGGCCGCCTATGCGTGAAGGCGTGATTTAATGGGTGCGATGGTTATTGTCACTTGACGTTGGCGCGATAACCCTGTAACCAGACGGCCTTACCAAAAATCAGGCTGCGGGCGGGCTTGGCTTGAGCCGGCCCAAAGCCTTATGGTGTTTATGGTTCGCGCATGGGCCGGCCTCCACCGGACGCGCGACTCATGTCATTCGCGGATGAGTCTCAAAACGATTCCGCAGCAAATGGAGATTATTCAGTGGCACGTATAGCGGGTGTGAACATCCCAACCAACAAGCGCGTTGTCATCGCGTTGCAGTATATCCACGGCATCGGGCCGAAGAAGGCCCAGGAAATCGTCGACAAGGTGAACATCCCGCCGGAGCGGCGCGTCAATCAGCTGAGCGACGCCGAGGTGATGCAGATTCGTGAAACCATTGACAGGGATTACATCGTGGAAGGCGATTTGCGCCGCGAAGTGTCCATGAATATCAAGCGGCTGATGGATCTGGGCTGTTACCGCGGCCTGCGGCACCGGCGCAATCTTCCCGTCCGCGGCCAGCGCACCCATACCAATTCCCGGACGCGCAAAGGCAAGGCCCGGCCCATCGCCGGCAAGAAGAAATAGTTTTTTCGTTCCGCGGCCGTATTGGTGCGGCGCGGTTCCCGAGCGCCTGGGATTACGGGCGTGTTTGAAGGAGTACCTATGGCTAAAGAAGTTTCCCGTGTTCGCCGTCGCGAGCGGAAGAATATCGCTTCAGGAGTGGCGCATGTGAGTGCGTCGTTCAACAACACGATGATCACCATCACGGATGCCCAGGGCAATACCATTTCCTGGTCTTCCGCCGGCGCTCTCGGGTTCAAGGGGTCACGCAAGTCCACCCCGTACGCGGCTCAGGTCGCGGCTGAAGACGCTGCCCGCAAGGCGGCCGAACATGGAATGAAAACACTCGAAGTGGAAGTGTCCGGCCCGGGTTCGGGGCGGGAGTCCGCGTTGCGTGCCTTGCAATCCGCCGGTTTTACAGTCACGTCAATCCGGGATGTGACGCCAATTCCGCATAATGGGTGCCGCCCATGCAAGCGTCGTCGCGTCTGAGCGGCGTGCTGTTGTCGGAATATCTCTCCATATGAAAGGGAACAGGAGGCCTTGAGGGCCGTTTCCCGCTAAGAGGTGTGGTTGTGATTCAAAAGAATTGGCAAGAACTGATCAAGCCGACGAAGCTCGACGTGATTTCCGGTGATGACGACCAGAAATCCGTGGTGACGGTCGTGGCCGAGCCGCTGGAAAGGGGCTTCGGGACAACCATCGGCAACGCCCTGCGGCGTGTGCTGCTGTCTTCCCTTCAGGGGGCGGCGGTGACGTCCATCCAGATCGACGGGGTGTTGCATGAGTTTTCTTCGCTGCCCGGCGTCCGTGAGGACGTCACGGAGATCATCCTGAATGTCAAGACGATTTCGCTGAAAATGCAGGGCGATGGGCCGAAGCGGATGACCGTGCGCAAAGCGGGCCCCGGTTTCGTGACCGCCGGCGACATTTCGGCGCCGGGGGATATCGAAATCCTCAATCCGGATTTGATCCTGTGCACGCTGGATGAGGGCGCGGAGTTCCGCATGGAGCTCACCGCCAACACGGGCAAGGGCTATGTCCCGGCCGAGCGCAACCGCATCGAGGATGCGCCCATCGGCATGATCCCTGTGGACAGCCTGTTCAGCCCGGTCAAGAAGGTGTCCTACCGGGTGGAGGACACCCGCGAGGGGCAGATTCTCGACTATGACAAGCTGACCATGACCGTCGAGACCAACGGCGCCGTGTCTCCCGAGGATGCGCTGGCCTATGCCGCGCGCATCATCCAGGACCAACTCTCCATCTTCGTCAACTTCGAGGAGCCGAAGAAGGAGGAGGTGGCCGCCGCCGCGCCGCAGCTGCCGTTCAATCCGGCTCTGCTCAAGAAGGTGGACGAGCTGGAATTGTCGGTGCGTTCGGCCAACTGCCTGAAGAACGACAATATCGTCTATATCGGGGATCTCATCCAGAAGACGGAATCCGAAATGCTGCGGACGCCGAACTTCGGACGCAAGTCTCTGAACGAAATCAAGGAAGTGCTTGCCTCCATGGGGCTCCATCTCGGTATGGACGTTCCGGGGTGGCCGCCGGAGAACATCGAGGATCTGGCCAAGCGCTTCGAGGAACATTATTAATCGGCCGCGTGGCCAACAAGTACAACGAGGATAATGACCATGCGTCACGGTTTTAAAGGTCGCCGGTTCAACCGCACCCCCGAGCATCGCAAGGCGATGTTCGCCAATATGTCTGTTGCGCTGCTGAAGCACGAGCAGATCGTCACCACCCTGCCCAAGGCCAAGGATCTGCGGGTCGTGGTGGAAAAGCTGATTACGCTCGGCAAGAGAGGCGGGCTGCATGCCCGTCGTCTGGCGCTGTCGGAACTGCGCGACGTGGTGATCGTGCGCAAGTTGTTCGATGTCATCGGCCCGCGCTACAAGGAGCGCAACGGCGGCTACACCCGGGTGCTCAAGGCCGGGTTCCGGCACGGCGACAACGCTCCGCTGGCGGTGATCGAGCTGGTTGATCGCGATGAAGACGCCAAAGGCAAGGATTCAGGCCCGAAGCCCGAGGAAAAGGCCGAGGCCGCCGCTTCGTGAGGAACGGCGCGAGTCGGGCGTATTTCATGATGACGGGCGCCTTCGGGCGCCCTTTTTCTTCGGGGAACCGCCGGCAAAACGTGAGCGCAGGGACAGGGGCCCTTAAGGATATCGCCGAATATCGGAGCCCGTTTTCACGGATTTTCTTGCCTTTGGAAGATTAATTCATTATTACGAAACTGCAATAAATCGCGATTGCGCCGCCCGGCGCCGGAATGTCAATG
>JAISTL010000166.1 GCA_031272615.1 Methylobacteriaceae bacterium
GTGTACCTGTGTTTGTTCATGCCGGTTCCTCCCCCGCATCCCGCCCCGGTTTCGCCCGTGGTTTTGATACGGATTATAACCGACAATGAGGGACTTAGCGATATCAATTTGTGGGTCACACGCACGCTGCCGTGACACCCGGATGCCGCACCGCCGATGCCGCGTCATTGCGAGCGCGAGCGAAGCAATCCAGTGGAGGCTTTTGGTGGACTTGGTGGACCTGGTCGACGGGGTGGACGGGGTGGACCTGGTGGACGAATCCGCCGACTCCACGGTTGAGTTGAACAGGAAAAGTGTCCACCCTGTCCACCACGTCCACCACGTCTACCAAACCCTTCTCCGGATGGCCCCGGTCACGCCCGCGAAAACGGGAGCCCTTGATTTCATTCCGCAACGTATTATAACGCCGGGAGTGTTGCGCCACCCGGAACGGACATCCGCGCATGACCATCCTGCTCATCAAACTGATCATGGCGCCGCTGCTGATCAGCGGCGCGACGCTGGCGGTGCGCCGCTGGGGCCCGGCCGTCGGCGGCTGGATCGTCGGGCTGCCGCTGACCTCCGGGCCGGTGTCGGTTTTCCTGCTGGTGGAACAGGGGCGGGAATTCGCCGCCCTTTCGGCCCACAGCACCCTCAACGGTCTGCTGTCGGTGGTCGCCTTCTGCCTGGTGTATGAGCGAAGCTCGCGGCGCTTCCCGTGGCCCGCCGCCGCCGCGCTGTCACTGGCCGCGTATTTTGCCGTCGTCACGCTGTTCAACACCGTCCATCCGCCGTTATGGGCGTCGGTTGCGCTGGTGTGCGGCGGCATCACCCTGGCGCTGGCCGCCGTCAAGCCGGTGACCGAAACTCTGCCGGTGATGTCGGCGCCCTATTGGGACCTCCCGGTGCGCATGATCACCGCCACCCTGCTGGTGGTGACCATCACCGGCGTTTCCCGCAACCTCGGGCCGTCGCTCAGCGGGCTGTTCTCCACCTTTCCGATTTTCATCTGCCTGATGTCGGTGTTTTCCCAGCACATTTACGGCACAGTAGCGGTGCGCAAATTCGAACACGGCGTGATTTCAGGCTCTTACGCCTTCGCCGTGTTCTTCATCATCGCCGCTTTCACCCTCCGCGCCTGGAGCCCGGCCCTGGTCTACACCGCGGCGATTGCCGGAGCCCTGGGGACGAACCTCGTCGTCTACAATGTTTTGCGGGCGCTGCACCTCAATGACCGCGGCTGACGCGCCGCGGGCCGTCAGCGGCCGCCCAGCGTCGTGGTGATGATGCGGCCGCCGCGGCTCAGGGTGATTTCCATGAACCGCCCCTGCGCCGTCACCGCCTGCGTCAGTTCCTCGGTGGTGGCAACCCGCTCGCGGTTGATGGACAGAATCAGATCGCCTTTCTTGAAACCGAACCGCTCGGCGGCGCTGCCCTCGCTGACATTCGACACCACCACGCACTCCTGCGCTTCATTGACATCCATCTGCAGTTCCTCGGCCACCGCCGGGGAGAAATTGGTGACCTCCGCCCCCATCAGCGGCGATGGAACGGATACCACCACCGTGTCCCGCGGCCGGGTTTCCGGCGGCGAGGCGAGTTTGACCTCCAGCGCCTGCTCCTTCGTCTCACGCAGCACCCGCAGTTTCGCCGTGCCGCCGATGCCGCGCAACGCAAAGCGATAGCCGAAGGCGTCGATATCCTCCACCTCCTGGTCATCCACCGCCAGAATCACATCGCCGCGGTGCAGTCCCGCCTTTTCCGCCGGGCCGTTGACGACCACCGCCGTCACCATCACTCCCCCCGGCTGGCTGATGCCGATGGCTTCCGCCATCTCCTGCGTCACCGCCTGCAGACGGGCGCCGAGCCACGGCCGCTTGACATAGGTGCGCCCGGCGCGGGCCGACTCCACCACCATTTTCACCATGCTCGACGGAATGGCGAATCCCAGACCGATGCTGCCGCCGGAGCGGGAATAAATCGCCGTGTTGATGCCGACCAGCTGCCCTTTCATGTCCACCAGCGCGCCGCCGGAATTGCCGGGATTGATGGCCGCGTCGGTTTGAATGAAGAACCGGTAGTCCGAAATGCCCACCTGGGTGCGCGCCACCGCCGAGACGATGCCCTGCGTCACCGTCTGGCCGACGCCGAACGGGTTGCCGATGGCCAGCACCACATCGCCGACTTCCAGCGCCTCGGAATCCCCGAAGGCGATGGGTGTCACCTCCGGCAGGGCCTTCACCTTCAACACCGCCAAATCCGACCGCGGGTCGGCCAGAACGATTTCGGCATCGAATTCGCGTTTGTCGGCGAAGGAAATCTTCACCTCGGTCATGCCCTCGATGACGTGGTTGTTGGTCACCACCAGATTACGGTCCACCACCACGCCGGACCCCAGCGAACGCTGGATGCGCTCCCGCGGAACCGGCCCGCCGCCGCGGCCGAAGAATTCGCGGAAGAACTCGTCCACCATCAGCGAGCCGGATGCCCGCCGCTGAACCCGGGCGCCGTAGACATTGACCACCGCGGGAGCGCTGGCGCGCACCACCGGCGCAAACGACAGCTGAATGTCCTCCCGGCTTTGCGGTACAACCCGGTTTTGCGCCGTTGACACCGCCATGGTCAGCAGCACGGCCGACGCCGCGGCGATGACGACGCATAACGTTGTGACGAGGGATTTCATAGGTTGATGCATGGTGCTCTTTCCGTTGTGATTCGCGTCGCGGCGCGTCTGACCGGCCGCGGCAACAGCCCGTCGAAGACGCGCCGAAGCCGCCGAATTAAAACATGATTCGAGCAATATTGAGTCAAAGAATGACAGTGATACACAAGCAAAGAGTCCTGTCACGCACCTCCGGTGAGCACCGTCAGCGGCAAAACGGGACAGAGCAGCGGTCCGCTACCCGGCAAACCGCCCGATACTCAACGGTTCAATCGGCGTCGGGGTTTTGCCGTCAAGCACCAGTTCCGACATGATGGCGCCGATGCCGGGGCCGAGCTGAAAACCGTGGCCGGAGAAACCGAAGGCGTGGAACAGGCCCTTGGTGGTCGAACTCGGGCCAACCACCGGAATGTGGTCAGGCATGTCGCCGTCGATCCCCGTCCACGAGCGGATGACCTCAACGCCTTTCAGCTGCGGCACCAGTTCGAGAGCCAGAGCAAACGATTCCATGGTGCGCAGCGCGCTGGGGCGGGAGCGCACCCTCTCCGGATCGCCGAAACCGCGGCCGCCGCCGAAAATCACGTTGCCCCGGTCGATCTGCCTGAGATAAATGTCGCCCCCCACCACGCCGAGATTGGGGACGATAAAATACGGTATCGGTTCGGTCACCGCCATATTGGGACTGAAGGAACTGATGGGCGCCGGCTCGCCGAAACGCTCGGCGATGGCGCCGCCCCAATATCCCGCCGTGTTGACGAGAACGGGCGCGCGAAAGACTGCCTCTTTGGTGGCGACCGTGAAGGTGTCGCCATCGTGCGCAATATCAACCACTTCCGCCTGCTGGCGGATATCGGCGCCGGCGTCCCGCGCCGCCCGGGCGATGGCCGGGGCGAGAAGACGCGGATTGGCGGCGCCGTCGGTGGCGCAGTAAGACCCGGCGACGACCTTGGGCCCCAGCCAGGGAAATTCCTGCTTCAGCTCCTTTTCGGGGAGATATCTGAGCTCCAGCCCGTAACCCGCCGCCACCTCGAGATAGCGTTCGAGGTCCTTGGCCTCCTCATCGTTGCGGGCAAGCTTCAAATGCCCGGAGACGACGTATTCCGCCTCGGTGCCGATGAGCGACTTGAGCTTCTGCCAGATTTCCCGGGAGCGGGCCGAAATGGGTAACTCGGCCGGATCACGCCCCTGCTGGCGCACACCGCCGTAATTGACGCCGGACGCCTGGCCGCCGACGAGACCGCGCTCCAGCAGCACCACCCTGGTGTTCCGGAGCGCCAGATGCCACGCGGTGGAACAGCCCGCGCCGCCGCCGCCGACAACCACCACATCGGTTTCAACAGGTGTCATGTGAGCGCCTCCGTCGTGACCGGAACAAGGGGAACGGGTTTGACCGGGGGTTGTGCGCGCAGGCGACCGGCCTCGCGCACACCGCACTTGAGTTCCCGCGCCAGAATTTCCGAGGCGGTGTGTCCGCACATGCGGCCCTGGCACCGCCCCATGCCGACGCGGGTGAACGCCTTGGCACGGTTCACTTCGAGGGGAGTCATGGCCACGGCGTCGGCAGCGCACGTGCGCTTCAGGCCGGCGATGCTCACCCCCTCACAGCGGCACAGCACCGTCTCTTCCGGCAGTCCGGCCAGAATCTCGGAGGGGAAGGGAAAGAGCTTATCCAGCACGTCGCGGTAAGCCGCCTCCTTCTTCAGGGCCCGCTCCAGCCGGTTGACTTCGTCTTCGTCAACAAAAGCGCCGCGCTCTCCCAGCACCGCCCAGGCGGCCCGGGCGCCGGCCAGTTCCGCCATGTCGGCGCCGCCGATACGGGCGCCGTCTCCGGCGAGATATACGCCCTGAACGGCGGTTTTCCCGGACATCTCCCTGACGGGAATCCAGTTTTGCTGCACCTCGTCATAATCGAAGGGCACGCCGGCGATGTCGGCCAGTCGGGTTTCCGGTTTCAGGCCCCAGCCCAGCGCCACGGCGTCACAGGCGATGGTGACGTCCCGCCCCTTGCCGTCTTTGATGAGCAGCTCCCGCGGGCGCTCCTCGCCCCGGATGGCAACCGGAACGGCTCCTTCATGGATTGGAATCCGTTTCAGCCGCAGCGTCGCCGTGTAATAAACCCCTTTCAGGGTTGTGGCGGCATCGCCCGCCATCATGGCCGCCGAGGCCCTGGCCTTGGCCGCAAACGACGTGGTGTCGACCAGCGCCGCCAGGGGCGCGCCCGCCTGAACATACTGATGGGCGAGCAACCACAGCAGCGGCCCGGACCCCACCAGCGCCACCTTTTCCCCGATGGCAACACCTTGGGTTTTCAGGGCAATCTGGGCGCCGCCGAGAGTCGTGACGCCGGGAAGCGTCCAGCCCGGCAGCGGCATCACCCGGTCAACCGCGCCGGGCGCAATGATAATCTGCTCGAAGGTTTCAGTTCCGTAAGCGGTGCCGCCGGTCAAGGTGAAAAGCGTTTTGCCCGCAATGTCCCACACCAGGGTCTGCGGCCGGTAATCCAGGTATTTTTCAAGTTTGGCGAAGATGTTGTGGACACGTTCAGCCTTTGCCGCCTCCAAGCCGTAGAGCTCTTTGGCGCTCCGCTTGAAGGCGCCGGGAGGGCGCTGATAAATGCGGCCGCCCGCCGCCAAACCCTCATCGAACACCCGGGGGCGAACGCCTGCCCGCACAAGCACTTCCGCCGCCCTGACCCCGGCCGGCCCCGCCCCGATAATCGCAACCGCCGCCGTCATGACCGTTTCACCCGCATTCCCTGTTCCACAACCGTCGCGCAGGCCCGCTGCCGCCCCCTGCCCTCAATGGTCACCCAACAATCCTGACAGGCGCCCATCCAGCAGAAGCCGGCGCGCATCCCCTGGTCGAATTCGCTCCGGCGGACATACCCGTCTCTCATCACCGCCGCCGTCAGCACCGTATCACCCTCGAGAGCCCCGCAACGAGCGCCGTCCAGCTCAAAATCCAGCCGCGGCCTTTGCGAGCCCGAAACCCGCGTCAGATTCATGTATTTCGGCATGTTCAGCTCTTTCCTGCTTGTTCGGCCGTACCACTCTGATGTGTTGCGTCATCGCCGCTGTCCGTTCCTGTCGTTCTACGCCACGTTACACATCGCTTCATCCTGCCGCCGGCCGGGAATCGCCGCGATCAGGCTCCTGGTATATTCATCGGCCGGAGAATTGAACACCCGGTCCGGAGGCCCGTGCTCGACAATCCGGCCCTTGTGCATCACGATGATATCATCACAGATGGAGGCTGCCACCCGCAGGTCATGGGTGATGAAGATCATGGCGATTTCGGTGTTCTTCTGGATGTCCGCCAGAAGGGCGAGTATCTGAGCCTGGATGGAGACATCCAGAGCCGACACCGCCTCGTCGGCAATGAGAATCAGCGGGTCGAACATCAGCGCCCGGGCGATGCCGATGCGCTGGCGTTGTCCGCCGGAAAACTCGTGGGGGAACCGATCGTACGCCCCCTTGTCCAGCCCCACCAGATCCAGCAGGTGCTCGGCTTTCGCCCGGGCCCGCGCCGGGTTTTCGGCATGGGCCAGCGGCCCGGCGCACAGGGTTTGCCCGATGGTACGCCGCGGATTGAGAGACGCGAAGGGATCCTGAAAAATCATCTGGATATAGGGGCGCAACGGCCGGAAATCATGCTCGGGAAGAGTCGCGATATTATGTTCGTTGAACCGGATGACGCCGCTGTCGACATCGATGAGCTTCAACAGCGCCCGCCCCAGAGAGGATTTTCCGGAACCGGATTCCCCGACGACTCCCAGAGTCTTGCCCTTATGCAGCGTAAAGCTGACATCGTTTATGGCCCGGACCACTCTGCGCCCGCCGAACAGGCCGCCGCCTGAATGATAGGTCTTCATCAGGTGCTCCACCGCCAGAACCGAAGGGGTCGGGTTTGAAACAGCGGCGCCGCGGCTGCCGCGCCGCGGAACGGCGGCGATCAGGCGTTGTGTGTACGGATGCTGCGGGTTGTTGAGCACTTCGGCCGCCGGTCCCTGCTCCACCAACAACCCCTTCTCCATGACGACGACGCGATCGGCGATTTCCGAAACAACGTCGAAGTCATGGGTGATGAACATGACACTCATGCCCTTGCGGCGCTGAATGGCGCGGATAAGCTCAAGGATTTGCGCCTGGGTGGTGACATCCAGCGCTGTGGTCGGCTCATCGGCGATGAGAATGTCCGGGTTCAAAACCAAAGCCATGGCAATCATCACCCGCTGGCGCTGACCGCCGGATAGACGGAACGGATATTGTTCGCGGATGCGTTCCGGGTCCGGCAGGCCGACCTCGGCAAGAAGCTCGGTGGCTTTCTCCAGGCGCGAGCGCGGCGTGCCGACGTTGTGGGCCTCCATCACCTCGGCGATCTGCTCACCGATAGGCATCAACGGGTTCAGTGCCGAAAGCGGATCCTGGAATATCATGGAAACGGACCGGCCCCGGAGTACGCGCAGTTCGTTCTCCTTCAGCGTCGGCAAGTCCTTTCCCCTGAAGCGGATACTACCGGATTCCACCACGATGGACTTGGGAAGCAGACCCATGATGGTGTTGGCGGTGACTGATTTTCCCGAACCGGACTCTCCGACAATGCACAGGATCTCTCCCTTGTTGAGGGAGAACGATACATCCTTCACGGCGTACTCCCGCTCCATGTCGCCGGGAAGCCTGACCGTCAATCCGTCGACCTCCAGCAACGGTTCAGCGGCTGTTGTGCCCGAATGAGAACCCGGTGCCATTCCGTCTCCTTTGCCTGCTCTTTCACTGTTGCAACCGTGGCGGCAGGGTACGCCCCACGATGTTCGAACCGTTCGAGGGCCTGTTTGCACGGAAGAGACTTGGTTTTAAATACATCATTAGTCTATAGATTTTAAGTATATCATACAAACGTCTACTTTTTACTTTAGTTTAATACTTCGTGAAAAACATCAAATAAAACATAGGGTTATTTGACACGTTCCCACAAGCCTCCGGCATGAGTGTTGTTGCGGCGATGGGGTATTCCCTGAAATCCCGTTATTTTTCGGGGTTTCAGTGCTTCGACAAAAATACGTCCCCGTATGTTTCACATCATGATTTTTCCCGTTCATTCCAATATGCGGCAGCCTCTTCGGCCGACAATGCAATCGTTACCGTATAATACCGCACACTTTAGTATAGTATAGATAAGTATAATTGATTGTCGCGGACAACTCGTTACACCCCTGCCTCGAAATGAACGGAGTGGATGGTGCCCATGAATGAGCGCGTAGCACTGATATCGGGTGCGAGCCGTGGTATCGGCGCGAGCATTGCCGCGGAACTGGCAGGGAAAGGCTGGACGCTTTCTCTCGGCATGCGCTCGCCTGCCCTGCCCGATTGGGCGGACCCGGGCCGAACCCAGGTTGAGGCTTATGATGCGCTGGACCCCACGGCGGAACGGCGCTGGATCGGCGCCGCGCTGGAACGGTTCGGACGCATCGACGCCGTTGTCGCCAATGCCGGGGTTCATTCCGAAAAGACCATCCTGTCCGCTGAAGACGAGGATCTCGACGCGCTGACGGCCGTCAATGTCAAGGCGCCGCGCCGACTCATCAAGGAAGCCTGGAACGCCCTTGAACAGTCCGGACGGGGACGGGTAATCATCATTGCGTCGCTGTCGGGAAAACGTGTCGCGTCGCTGGAAAGCAGCCTCTACGCCTTGTCGAAATTCGCCGTCGTCGCTCTGTCCCACGGGGTGCGTCAGGCCGGCTGGAGCAAGGGCATCCGTTGTACCGCGGTGTGTCCGGGTTTTGTGGCCACGGATATGACGAAATCGATCTCAAAGGTGCCGCAGGCGGAGATGACCCCGCCGGGCAGCGTCGCCAAAGCGGTTTCCATGCTGCTCGACCTTCCCAATGAGGCTTCTGTTGCCGAATTCACCATCAACTGTCGTTTAGAGGAGATTTATTGATGCCGGAACCGCGTGTTGTCCCTGTTATCGGAGACGAAACCCCACCCGAAAAAGTTGATGTCGTTGTCATCGGCGGTGGTATTGTCGGCGCTTCCGCCGCCCTTGAACTCGCGGAACGGGG
>JAISTL010000067.1 GCA_031272615.1 Methylobacteriaceae bacterium
CGCCCGAATGGCGGCAGCCCCTCCTTTCTCCCCCGCGTCACGATTCTTCTTTGACGTTTAGGGCTTTGTCCGCTACAGGAGGGGTTCACCCTGGTTTTCCGTCGTGTGATTCGTGAAGCACTACCTGAAAATACTGCTGCGGACTTTGTTGACCTTTCTGTTGCTGGAAGGGATGCCGGTGTACGCCGGCGCCGGGCGGCCGGACAAGGGCCTGCAGTCCGTCGAAAAAACACGGCAGCTCTGTTCGGTTGAGCGGGCAACAACCCAATCACGGAAAACCCAGCTGGCGGAGCCGACCTCGGACCCTGTGCCGCCGCCGCGGCTGCAACTGACCTACGCCGTCGTTGCCGCGTCTCCGGCCGGCGCTGAACAGGCGCGCGCTGCGTGGGCCGAAGCCACGGTTCCCTATCCACCGGTCAACGTTGCGGCGAACCGGCAGCGGGCGCGCGCCCCTCCCCCGGCATGACAGAATGCAACCCGCTGTGAAAACCGGTATCGGTTTTTGCCGTTGTCAGCACTTTTCCGTCAGAACACTGTCATGCTAAATTTTTCATTCAAGAAAACCGCTGCGATTCTCGCGGTCTGCCTGTTCGGGGTGTTTTTCGCCCTCCTGTCGTTTGTTCCCAAGGAGTCGGTTCCGTCATGGTTCCCGCACCCGCAAGTCAATCTCGGCCTGGACCTCCAGGGCGGAACCTACGTTCTGCTGCAGGCCGACAAACCCGCGGTGATGAAGGAGCGCATGGATAACAGCCGCGCCGCCATCCAGCAGGCGCTGCGTGCCGAACGCATCCCCTACCGCCAGTTGGTGGCGCGGGGCGATTCCGTGAGCTTTTCGCTGGTCAATCCGGAGGAATCGCGCAAGGCGCGCGACGCCATCCGCGAGATCATCAATACGCGCTCCGGCAGTTTCCAAAACATGCTTCTCTATGATTTCACCGAGGAAAACGGCAATTTCACCCTGAAATTCAACGAGGAAGGCAGCCGTGACCTGATGATTTTCATGACCGACAAGGCGCTGGAAATCGTGCGCCGGCGCGTCGACTCCACCGGCGTCGCCGAACCGGTGATTGCGCGTTCGGGTGAAGACCGCATCATCGTTGAGCTGCCGGGCCTCTCGGACCCCAACCGCCTGAAGAACCTGCTCGGCTCCACCGCCAAGATGACGTTCCACCTCGTGGTGGAAGGTCAAACGACCCCGGATGCCGAAACCCAGATTCTGCCGGAAATCGACCCGGCCAACCCGGACCTGCCCACCGGCCGCTCCATCGCCGTGCGCCGGCAGGTTGAGCTTGATGGCTCCACCCTGACCAACGCCGCCGGCGCCTTCGATTCCCAAAGCGGCCAGAACGTGGTGACCTTCCAGTTCGACACCAAGGGCGCCCGCGCCTTCCAGAAAATCACCACCGAGCACATCGGCGAACGGTTCGCCATCGTGCTCGACGGCAAGGTGATTTCCGCGCCGGTGGTGCGCACCCCCATTCTCGGCGGTTCGGGCCAGATTGAAGGCGGATACCGCTCACTGCAGGAGGCCGAGGCGCTGGCGATTCTGCTGCGATCCGGCGCGCTGCCGGTGCCGTTGCAGGTGATTCAGGAACGCGTCATCGGCGCCAGTCTCGGCGCCGACTCCATCCGCGCCGGTCTGATTTCGGTTTCCGTCGGCTTCATCCTGGTGGTCGTCATCATGCTGCTGACCTACGGCCGGTTCGGCGTCTACGCCGCCACGGCGTTGATCGTCAACCTGGCCATGACCATCACGGTGCTGGCCATCCTCGGCGGCACCCTGACGCTGCCGGGCATCGCCGGTATTCTGCTGGCGCTCGGCGTCGCGGTGGACTCCAACGTGCTCATCAACGAGCGAACGCGTGAGGAAGTGAAGAAGAAGAAGGGCGTGATCAACGCCCTGGAGACCGGTTTCAGCCGGGCCTACACCACCATTCTCGACGCCAACATCACCACCTTCCTCAAGATGGCGATTCTGTGGGCGGTGACCACCGGCACGGTGCGCGGCTTTGCTCTCACCATCAGCCTCGGGCTGTTGATCTCCATGTTCACCGCGGTGGAATTCGTGCGACTGCTGGTCGCCAAGTGGGTGCGCCGCGCCCGCCCGAAGGAACTCACCATCGGATTTTTGCTGCGCCGCCTGCTGCCGGAGAGAACCTCCTTCTCGTTCATGAACGCCCGCTACTGGGGGCTTGCCGGTTCGGCGGCCCTCTCCACGCTTTCCATCATCCTGCTGATGCATCCCGGCCTGAAAATGGGCGTGGATTTCGCCGGCGGCACGGTGGTCGAGGTGCAGTTCGTGCAGGATATCGACCTCGGGCAAATCCGCCAGAGCGTCAACGCCATCGGTATCGGCAACGTGCAGGTGCAGCAGTTCGGCTCACCGCGCGATGTGGCGCTGCGCTTCGAAAGCAAGGACACAGCGGCGGAACGCGACGCGGCCGTCGCTCAGTTGCGCACCGAGCTGGAAAAGATCGCCCCCATCAGAGAGAACGGCCTGAGCGTTTCCTCGCTCGACGCCTCGGTGGGTTCGGAACTGTTCACCCAGGGCTTGATCGCTCTGGCGCTGGCGGCGGTGGTGATGTTCATCTACATCGCCTGGCGGTTTGAATGGCCCTTCGGCGTCGGCTCCATCGCCACCCTGTTCCTGGACGTGACAAAGACGCTGGGCTTCTACGCCTTGTTCCAGTTTGAGTTCAACCTCACCTCCATCGCCGCGATTTTGACCATCATGGGCTTTTCCATCAACGACAAGATCGTCGTCTACGACAGGGTGCGTGAAAACCTGAAACTGTACAAAACCATGCCGTTGAGGCAGCTGATCGATCTCTCCATCAACGAGGTGATTTCCCGTACCATCATCACCGGCCTGACAACGCTGGCGGCCATCGGCCCGCTGGTGTTCTACGGCGGTCCGGCGCTGTTTGAATTCGCCGTGGTGCTGGTGTTCGGTCTGATTCTGGCGACCAGCTCGTCCATCGTCATCGCCGCGCCGATCCTGCTGTTCCTCGGTGAACACCGGCTGCGCCCGGCCATTGTCGCCGCCAGCGCCAAGGCGCCGAAGAAACCGAAGGCCGGCGTCGTATAACCTGAACGGAAACGCCCGGTTCCACCGGGCGTTTTTTCTTCAAACGGATGCTGAACATGCCGTCAACCCGCCTTCACCTGCTCACCGATGCCGTGCGGCGCCTGGATATCCGCGCGCTGGTTCTTGCCTCCGCCGTTGCCGGGTTTTTCGTCTGGGTGCTGCCGGCGCGGCCGGTGCTGATGCTGGACGCCGGGTTTTTCGCGTTTCTGGCGCTGCAGGGCGGGCTTTCCCGCCTCAACGGCGCCGCTGCCCGCACCTATATCAAATTCGTCGTTTTCTGGGTCGCCGCCAAGTTTCTGGTGGATTGCATCGGCGCGGACAACACCGTCGGCGAACGGCTGGCCGACGCCGGTGTTCTGGCTTTGCGTCTCACCGGGCTGGCGCTGCTGGGGCTCATCATCACCGGCGACAGCTCGCCGCGGGCGCTGGGGCAGGCGTTGAGCTGGTTTGCCAAACCACTGCTCCGGGAGCACTCGTGGAAAGCGGCTCTGGCGCTGTCGCTGATGCTCACCGCCATGCCGCGCATCGGCCGCACCGCCGCCAACCTCAACCGCACCCTGCGTCTTCGCGGCACTTCGCTCTCCATCGTCCGCCGCTTCACGCTGATTGCGCTGGCGACGTTGCGCATCATCGCCCAGGAGGCGGAGAGCATCGCCATCGCCGTGATGACGCGGGACCTCTTCCGCCCGGAACCGTGGCAAACGGACGGCAAACCCCACGCGGGGCGGATAGACCCGGGCGGCGCGGCCGGGTGTTGTGCGGGAGGGTTCTCCCCCGTCACTCCTCGACGATGAGGTGCGGCTTGTCGGGGGTTGCCGTCAGCCAGACTTGACCCTCGAACACCGTGAGGCCGGGGTCGAAACTGTCAACAATCCATTCCTTGCCGTAGGCGTCCACGACGGTGTAACGGGTTTTCTCGCCGAGGAACATGCTTTCGCGGATGGTTCCCTCGAGGTTGAAACTGTTCTCCACCTTCTCCTTGCCGATACGCAGGGATTCGGGGCGCAGGGAGACGCTGGCGCTCCCGCTTTGCGGAATGCCGGCGCCCTCCAGCGGAACCGGCACATCCTTGTACAGCGCCGCGCCGCCGTTCAAATCGACATCGATGAGATTGGTGGTGCCGATGAAATCCGCCACAAAACGGGAATTGGGCTTGTAGTAGATCTCGTGGGCGGAACCGACCTGCCGGATGACGCCC
Organism: Methylobacteriaceae bacterium; assembly: GCA_031272615.1. Classification (GTDB taxonomy): domain Bacteria; phylum Pseudomonadota; class Alphaproteobacteria; order Rhizobiales; family Beijerinckiaceae; genus Hohaiivirga. The sequence goes on from JAISTL010000067.1 coordinate 4,287, forward strand.
TTGTTCATGACCACGATCATGTCACTCATGGACAGGGCTTCCTGCTGGTCATGGGTGACATAAATCGACGTGAGTTGCAGTTTCTTCTGAATCTGGCGCAGTTCCACCCGCACGGATTCCCGCAGCTTGGCGTCGAGGTTGGAGAGCGGTTCATCGAGCAGCAGGGCGTCGGGGTTCATCACCAGCGCGCGGGCGACGGCAACGCGCTGCTGCTGGCCGCCGGACATCTGATGCGGGAAGCGATCACGCAAAGCATTCAGCTGCATCAACTCCAGCGCGTTCATCACCCGCGGCTCGATGTCCGACTGCTTGATGCGCCCTTCCGACGCCTGGATGTTCAACCCGTAGGCAACGTTGTCAAACACCGAAAGGTGCGGGAACAGGGCGTATTCCTGGAACACCATGGCGGTGTTGCGGGCATAGGGCGGCACCGGGTCAACCCGCCGGCCCTTGATGAAAATCTCGCCCGCGTCGCAATCATAGAACCCGGCGATCATGCGCAACAGCGTGGTTTTCCCGCAGCCCGACGGCCCGAGAAAGGTCACGAAGGACTTCTGCGGGATGACCAGGCTGACGTTGTTGATGACCGTGATGTTGCCGAACACCTTGGAAACGTTTTTGAATTCGACGGCGGGGACGGAATCGGACATGGATGGCTCCGAATGATTTTGTGACAAGGGTTACAGGTCGAAAATACGGATACGGTCACGCAGGAAGAACTTGGCGACGCCGAAGGTGACGATAATCGACAGCATCATCCCCAGGGCCGTGGCGCTGGCCTTGCCGTAATAGCCGTGGTCAGCCAGCGACAGGATGGCGTAGGAGGCCAGCAGCCATTGCGGGGAAAAGAGGAAAATCACCGTCGACAGCGTGTTTATGTTCTTCAGGAAGCTGTAGACCAGGCTGGTGGATACGGCGTTCTTCAGCATCGGCAGCACCACCAGACGGAACGTCTTGGGGGCGTTGGCGCCGAGATTGGTCGACGCCTCCTCAATGGATTTGTCAATCTGCTTGAAGGCGGAAATGGCGTTGCGGTAGCCCACCGGCAACTGGCGCAGGGTCAAGCCGATGACGATGATGGCGGCGGTTCCGGCAAGCCACGTGTTGAAGGCGAGTACCAGCGCCAGGCCCATGAAGGTGCCGGGCATGGCAATGGGCAGCAGGGCGACGAAATCCACCATGCCGCGGCCGGGGAAGCTCTTGCGGGACACCAGGAAGGCGGTGAAAATACCCAACAGTGTGGTAATCATCGCCGCGATGATGGAGAGCACCCAGCTGTTGCGCATCGCCTCGGAACGGAAGAACACCTCGGTGAAATTGTCTATGGTGAAGGTGTAATCAAAACCGAAGTTCACGGTGAGGGCGAACAGCACGACGATGCCGAAGGTGAGCAGGATATAACCGGACACGAAGGCGCACAGACAGAACAGCAGCCGGCTCCCCAGCGGCCCCGGGGTGATGCGGGTGAGCCCGGCGACGGGTTTGCCGGTGATGGTGACGAAGGAGCGGCGGTCCAGAAAGTACTTCTGGAACAGGAACACCGCCAGGGTCGGCAGCAGCAGCACAATGGAGAGCACCGCCGCCAGCGGCATGTTGAAGGCGGAGGTCACCTGCTTGTAGGCTTCAGTCGCCAGCATATGGTGGTTGCCGCCGATGAGGATGGGATTGCCGAAATCGGCGAAAGCGTTGATGGCCACCAGCAGAAAGGCCGACAGAATGCCGGGCAGCGCCAGCGGGAAGGTGACGGTGCGGAACAGCCGCCAGCCGTGGGCGCCGAGATTCTGCGCCGCCAGCTCGACATTGGGGCTGATGGAGCGCAGCACGCCGGAAATGGTCATATAGGCCAGGGGGAAGAAGGCAAGAGTCTGCACCGCCCACAGACCGACCCAACCGTAAAGGTCCACCCGCATACCGAGCAGATGGTAGGTGATCATGCCGCGGCGTCCGAACAGCATGATGAACGCCAAACCGGAAATGACCGAGGGGGCCATCAACGGCAGCAGCACGACAAAGCGGAAAAACGCCTTGCCGGGAATTTCGGTGTAATTGACGGCGTAGGAATACCCCAGGCCCAGCAGCACCGCCGTCAGCGTCGCCAGCAGAGACGACAGAATGGTGTTGTACAACGCGCCGATGAATTGCTTGTCGGAAAAGAACTCCGCCCAGTCCGCCCATCCCGGCTCGATGCAGATTTTCATCAGCGGGTACAGGATAAACAGAACGAACAGGACAATCACGACCGCCAGGCTGGCAACCAGCGAAGGCTCCCGCAGCATCCGGTTCAAATCCGACGAGAAGCCCTTCTTTTCAGTGATACGTGCATCCATGACGTTGCTGCTCCAATCCGTGCGGAAAATCCGCCGCCCCGGTAGTCAACACCGGGGCGGGGGTGAAGTCTCGAAGGGGGCGGGGCACAGCGCCCTCCCCTTTTCGTCAGCGATCAATCCAGAGCCTTCCACTTCTTGACGAAGTCGGCGCGCCCTTCGGCCGCCTTGGCGAAGGAGAAGTCCTTGTTGATGGGCAGCTGGTCCAGCGGCGTGGCGCCTTCCGGAACCGGAACGTCCGAACGGGTCGACAGGCGCTGGGTCATGCTGGAATGGATATCGCCGGCTTCCTTGCCGAGCACGTAGTCGACAAAGGCCTTGGCGGACTCGGTGTTCGGGCCGCCCTTGATGACGGAGATGGCGCCGATTTCCCACGCCGCGCCTTCAGGAACGATGCTCAGCATCGGCATGCCGTTCTTCTTGACCAGCAGCTGATCGTGGATGAAGTTGAGGCCGATGAGATATTCGCCGCTGCCGACCATCTGCGCGGGCTTGTTGCCGCTCGAGGTGTACTGGGCAACCTGCGGACGCAGTTTCTTGAAGAACTCGAACGCCTTTTCTTCACCCTGAACCTGGATGATACCGGCCAGCAGCGTGTAGGCGCTGCCGCTGGTGGCGGGGTCAGGCATGACGATTTCACCCTTGAACGCGGGGTTCAGCAGATCTTCGTAGGTTTTGGGAAGCGCGAGGCCCTTGGGGGCGAAGTCTTTATCCCAGTAGTCCTTGTTGATGCCGATGGACGACGGCCCGACATAGAACGCGGCCCAATAACCGTCCGGGTCCTGATAATAGGCCGGAATGTCGGCCGCCACCGGGGATTTGTATTGCTCCAAGAGACCGGCGGCCTTCAGCACTTCGTGGTTCTCGGCGCCGCCGCCCAGCATGATATCCGCCTGGGGCGCGCCTTTTTCAGCCTGGATGCGGGCCACGGTTTCACCGGCGGAGATGCGCAGGAAGCTGTAATCGACGTTGGTGTGCTTCTTGAAGCCTTCCAGCAGCGCCTTGCCTTCGTTCTCATGGAAGGTCACATACACCACCAGCTTTTTCCCCTTGAGGTCCGGCAGTTTGGCGTCTTCCGCCAGGGCGCCGGAGGCCGCGAGGGCCAGCGGAGCAAACGTCATGCAGGCAGCGATAGTTTTCAGTAATTTCATTTGGTTCCTCCTCGACAATTTCCTGCGGATGGCGCCGGAAACCGGGCGGAACACCATGTCACGCCTGTTTCCCAGCAAATGAATGCACCCCGCCGCAGGACAATTGTTCCTTGTACTGTAGCTTGTTGATAGAACGTCTTCCGGCTTAATGAAAGGCGTTCCAGGCCGCAATGAGACAAATGTTCACAG
>JAISTL010000295.1 GCA_031272615.1 Methylobacteriaceae bacterium
GGGCTGAAAATGAGCTTCCTGGTGTCGTTCCTCGCGGTGACATGGGGCGCGGCCGTCGGGATCTTCGCCGGCAGCGTCGCCTCCATGAGCAACAGCGGCTTCGGCGAAGCCATCTCCCGGGTGGGGGATTTCATCTTTGCCTTTCCCGTTCTGGTTGTCGCCATCCTGTTCCGTCAGTCTCTGGGCGGCGGCATGATGCCGATTATCCTGGCCATCGGCCTGTATAACGTCGCCATTTTCACCCGGACGACCTACGGTTCCGCCTTTCCGTTATGGCGGCGGGACTATGTGCTGGCGGCGCGCGTTGCCGGGAAAAACCGACTGATGATTGCGTTTCAGCACATTCTGCCCAATATTTCCGGGGTACTGATTGTTCAGGTGACGCTGCAGTTTTCCATGGGCATCCTTTCGGAAGCGGCGTTGTCCTGGCTCGGCGTCGGTATTCAGCCGCCGGTTCCCAGCCTCGGGCGCATGCTGATGGAAAGCACCACCTATTACTGGGTGGCGCCGCAGCTGGTTCTGCTGCCCGCCTGTCTCATCGTCCTCATCGTCCTGTCCCTGAACCGCATCGGGGACCGCCTCAGCGATTATCTGGACCCCAAACGCACGGGAGGACGCCCGTGAGTATTCTGGCCGTACGCAATCTTGCCTTGTCGATACGGGGGCGCGTTGTTCTGCCCTCCGTGTCGCTGACGGTGCAGCCGGGGGAAACGCTCGGACTTGTGGGAGAATCCGGCTCCGGCAAATCCCTGACGGCGCTTTCCGTCGTGCAGCTGCTGCCGCCGGGCGCCGAAATCAGCGGTTCGGTCACTTTTGAAGACGGGGAGTTGATCGGCTTGAAAGACCGCGCCTTGCGCAAAATCCGCGGCGCCGGGGTCGGGATGGTGTTCCAGGAGCCGATGACGGCGTTGAACCCGTTGCATACCGTTGGTCGGCAGATCGCCGAAGTGTTCACGACTCACACCAGTCTGCCGCGGGCCGAGCGCTATCGGCGCCTCCTTGTCCTTCTGGAGCGGGTCGGGCTGTCGCCGGGTAAGGATTATGTTTCCCGCTATCCCCATGAGTTGTCGGGCGGTCAGCGGCAGCGTGTCGGCATCGCCGTCGCCTTGGCGCTGCGGCCGCAACTGGTGATTGCCGACGAGCCGACAACGGCGCTGGATGTCACCACCCAGGCGCAGATTTTGCGGCTGCTCAAAACTCTCGTTGCCGGCGACAACGCCAGCCTGCTGCTGATTTCCCATGATCTCGCCGTTGTCGCCGAAATGGCGGACAGCATCGCCGTAATGAAAAACGGCGTCATTATCGAACATCAGGAAACCGGCGCGCTGTTCGCCCAACCGGCCCATCGTTACACGCGGGAACTCATCCGCGCCCATATCCTGCCGAAACGCGTCGCCGTTCCCGCATCGGCGGCCGGGGAGAAGGCCCCCGCCGGGGCCCCGATTCTTGAAGCGCGTGGCGTTTCCCATTCCTATCCCGACCGTTCCGGCGGGTTTTTCGGCTTCCGACGGAAAATCCCGGCGGTACGGGACGTGTCGCTCTGCATCAACCCCGGTGAACGCATCGGCCTGGTGGGCGAATCCGGATGCGGAAAATCCACGCTCACCCGAATTCTCCTGGGGTTGGAACGGCCGCGGGCAGGCGCGGTTCTGTTCCGCGGCCGGGATATCCGCACCCTTGATCGGGCCGGGCGTGAAGACTATCGGCGTCAGGTGCAGGTGGTGTTCCAGGATTCCGCCGGGTCTTTCAATCCGCGGCTGAAGAGCGGGTTTTCGGTGGCAGAACCGTTGCGGTTGCTGAAAAAGCATATCAGCAAGGCGGATTGGGATGCCCGTATTCTCCAGAGCTTCATTGAAGTCGGCCTGCATGCCGAGGATGCGGAGAAATACCCGCACGAGTTTTCCGGCGGCCAGCGCCAGCGGCTGTCACTGGCCCGCGCTCTCATCCTGCGCCCGTCGTTGGTGCTGCTGGACGAGCCGGTGTCGGCGCTGGACGGGCCGACCCGCGCCCAGATCGTCGCGCTGCTGGCTGAACTGCAGAAGCGGCGCAATCTCGCCTATCTGTTTGTTTCCCATGATCTCAACGTCGTGCGCGCCGTGACGGACCGCGTTCTGGTGATGCGCAAGGGCGTGTTTGTCGAGCAGGGGGAAACGGCGCAGGTTCTCGAATCCCCGGCGGCGCCCTACACCCGGGAACTCATCGAGGCCTCGCCGGACCTGGAGGATGTGGTTTTCCGGCGGTTTTCCACAACGGTTGAAACCGGTTGAGCGCCGCGTCATTCGTCATCGCTCATCATCATCGTCGCCAGTTCTCCCGCCTTGAAGACACGCGCCGGGCCTTCCCGGACGATTCGTCCATGGCGCATGACGATGATTCTATCGCAAAGCGCAATGGCCTCCGCCGGGCGCCGGGTGGTGAAAATCTGGGCGACATGGCGGTTTTTCATATGCAGCAGCAGCCGGTCGAATCGCGACACGACGTTTTGCGAGAGATTGCGCGTCGGTTCATCGAGAATGAGAACTTTCGGATCGAACGAAATCGCTCGAATGATTGCGATAATCTGTCGCATGCCGCCCGAGAGCTCACCAAGTTTCTGTGTCCCGGAAATGTCGGCCAAACCGCTTCCGTCCAGCAACGCCCGGGTTTTGCGATACATTTGGGTTTTGTCGATGAACATGCCGAATTTCAACGGATAGCGCCCGAGAAAGATATTGTGGGCGACATCCAGGTTGAGCGAAAGACTTTCCGCGCCGTCCACCAGTTCGACTCCCAACCGTCGCGCCGCGTCGGGCGAGCCGGGACTCATCCAGCGGCCGTTGACGAACACATCGCCTTCATCGGCGGTTTCCAGCCCGCAAATGATGCGGGAAAGCGTTGATTTTCCGGATGAATCCGCGCCGACAATACCCAGAATTTCATCGAATCCGACGGTGAGGGAGACGGAGTGGACAGCCGGCAACGCATTGTAGCTCTTGCCGATTCCGTCAATCCTCAGGGGTGGGGGCTTGGAAGCCATGATTGATGCTGTGCAGGGTTGAAAGAAGCGAAAACACGGGGTTCGGGCGGTTGACACCGCCGGAGTCGCTCTGTTCATGCACAAAATGATTTGATAATTCAAGCCTGCGGGAGTTCTTGCCGTTGGAATACGCCGAATCGGCAGGCTGATTATGGTATTGCCACAGAAATCCCCGAATTCTGTGAAAGAATAAACATACTGTGGTAATTTGTTGTCATTCTGTGTATAGTACGGTGTCGGGAGTCGGGGAAGTCCAGCAAAACATATGCTTTTTGACTGGTACGGTGCGGGAGTTGCCGGGCCGGAACGGAGTGGAACTCACGGGGTGCGACGTACTGGACGGAATGCTGCGTGTGAAGCCGACTCTCATTTACGGTTTATGGTTGTCTAGTAACAATGGAACACACTATCAACAATTAAAAACAACAATGAGCATGAAAGCTCAGGTCATTTAGGGGTCATGGAGATATGCGTTCGAAGAGTGAAACGGCTGATGACAATCCCGCCGGTGCGGCGCCGTCCGAGCATGGGCTGCACCATGAAGGCAAAGACGTCGACGATGATCGTGCGGTGACGGAACTTGCGGCGCTGCTCGATGCCGGTGCTGCGCGTGGTGACGGGGATTTGCGGCGCGAGTCCGCCAGGAACCGTTCCGGCTCGGCCAAAAAGAACAACCGGCTGGCGATGCTGACCAAGGTGGTGGAGCGCAATGGGCCTCTGCATCTGAAGAAAGCCGCATCCATCCTTGAAGTCTCGGAAATGACGGTGCGCCGGGATATCGCCTCCTGTGACGGCAAGCTCGGGTATCTCGGCGGTTACATCGTCGCCGGAATGCGCCATTCCGCCCTTCCGCGCTACGCCAACCGCAAGGATGACGACAAACACATCGCCGACAAGGAAACAGCCTGCCTCCGGGCGTCGCAGCTCATCGAGGAGGATGATATCCTGTTCATCGATTGCGGCACAACGCTGCCGTATCTCGCCCAGGCCATCCCTGACGACAAGCGTTTGACGGTGGTGTGTTACGCCCTGAATATCGCAGATATTCTGTGCAGCAAACCGAAGACCCGGGTGGTGTTGCTCGGCGGTTTGTTCCACCCGGCATCCGCGACCTTCGCCAGTGACGAGGCCATGCGCACGTTGAACAAACTGCGCATTACCAAGGCGTTTTTCTCCGCCGGCGGCGTGCATGCCACCCAGGGGGTCAGTTGTTCGCACTTTCACGAGGTGACGGTGAAGCAGGCCGTTCTCAACAATGCCATGAAGAAATATGTGGTTGTCGATTCCGGCAAGTTCGGCAGGGTGAAACTCGCTTATTTCGCTGACATCACCTCGTTCGACGCGGTCATCACCGACGAGAATATTCTGCCGAAGGAACAGGCGGCAATCGAAGCTGCGGGGGTTGAAGTTCTCAAAGGGTGAGATATATTTCCGTACAGTTGAGTCTCTTCATTAATTTGCCGCAAAATCTTAGGAGGAAATCATGACCGGCTTGTATGAACTGAAGAAAAACCCGTCCGGAAAATACAGCTTCGCTTTGAAGGCCGGCAACGGCGAGACGGTGCTGGCGAGCGAAGTGTACAACACCAAGGCTGCCGCTGCGAACGGCATCAAATCGGTGCAAACCAACAGTGTGCTCGATGAGCGCTTCGAGAAGAAGGTCGCCAAGAACGGCAAGCCGTACTTCGTGCTGAAGGCGGGCAACCATCAGATTATCGGCACCAGTGAACTGTACAACACCGAAGAAGCCCGGGACAAGGGAATTGCCGCCGTCAAGAAAGCCGGCCCCGCCGAGAAGATCAAGGAACTGGAAGACAAATAATTTCCTTGCCGAAGCCGGTACCGTTGTCCATGTCGATGATGCCGCCTGTCCGGCGTCGGCGCGGGCGGTATTGACAAAGTTGCCGGGTTGTATACTCTGCCTGAGTTGAAAACGGCCCTGTCCATTCGTGAGCGATTAAAACGCGCCTTTTTTGAGGATGCGGCGGATGGGCGGGGTCGAGTTGTGTATGGGGGTATCGCGGGAATCGGGGGTGTCCCGAATCCTGGTTGCGTCTCCCCCTGGCTGTTGTTCCAACCCCTTCGGCATATGGGTAGCGTCCTCCCATGTCTCCTCCTGTTCTCCATCTCAAGGATATCGATTTGTCCTTCGGCGGAACGCCGTTGCTGATCGGCGCGGAACTGGCGATTGCACCGGGAGAGCGACTCTGCCTGGTTGGGCGCAACGGCTCGGGAAAGTCCACATTGCTGAAAATCGCCGCCGGCCTTGTGGAGGCGGACGCGGGGGAGCGGTTCATCCAACCGGGTGTGACCGTCCGCTATCTGCCGCAGGAGCCTGACCTCACCGGGTTTGCCACCGTTCTGGCGTATGTCGAGGCCGGGTTGGCGCCGGGAGATGACGCCTATCGCGCCCGCTATGTGCTGGAGCAACTGGGGCTTGCCGGCGACGCGGACCCGGCTCTGCTCTCGGGCGGGGAAATCCGCCGCGCCGCGCTGGCCAGGGTGCTGGCGCCCCAGCCGGACATTCTGCTGCTCGATGAACCCACCAACCACCTGGATCTGCCGACGGTCGAATGGCTGGAAAGTGAACTCAAGGCCTTGAAATCGGCCATGGTCCTCATCTCCCACGACCGTCGATTCCTTGAGTCGCTCTCGGACTCCGTTGTCTGGCTTGACCGCGGAACCGCGCGCCGGCTGAACCGGGGCTTTGCCGCCTTTGAAGAGTGGCGCGACGACATCCTCGCCCTGGAGGAGCGGGAAGCCCACAAGCTGGATCGCCGGCTGGTCGCCGAGGCGGATTGGCTGCGCTACGGCGTCACCGCCCGGCGCAAACGCAATGTCCGCCGCCTGTCCCGCCTTTACGCGCTGCGCAAAAAGCGCGCCGAACTCCGCGCTCCCGTCGGTTCCGCCGCCATGACGGTGACCGAAGCGCAAATCTCCGGCAATCTGGTTATCGAGGCAAATGACGTCGCCAAGGCCTGGGATGGACGCCCGTTCGTCAGGGATTTTTCGTTCCGTCTGATGCGGGGGGACCGCATCGGGTTGGTCGGAGCCAACGGCGCCGGCAAAACAACTCTGCTGAATGTTCTGATTGGCAGGCTGGCGCCGGATTCCGGCGCGGTCCGCATGGGAACGGACGTGGAGACCGTGGTGATCGACCAGAACAGGGAAAGCCTTGATCCGGAGGCGACTCTGGCGGAAACCCTGGCCGGGCGGGGGGCGGACCATGTCGTCATCGGCACGGCGTCAAAACATGTCATCGGCTATATGAAGGAGTTTCTCTTCACCCCCGAACAGGCGCGCACTCCGGTCAAGGCGCTCTCCGGCGGTGAGCGCAACCGCCTGATGCTGGCCCGCGCTTTGGCGCGGCCGTCCAATCTGCTGGTTCTCGATGAACCGACCAACGATCTCGATCTGGAAACCCTGGACCTGCTGCAGGAGGTTGTGGCGGATTATCCCGGCACGGTGCTGCTTGTCAGCCACGATCGTGATTTTCTTGACCGCACGGTGAGCGCGGTGCTGATGGCGGAGGGCGGCGGCGCGTGGCGCGAATACGCCGGCGGTTACACCGATATGCTGGCGCAGCGCGGTTCCGGAGTCGAGAGGCGCACGGTGGAAAAAACTCCGGCCGCGGTTCCGTCCAGGCCCGTTGAGTCGGGCGCAAACCGCAAACGCAAGCTTTCCTTCAACGAGCAGCACGACCTGAAAACCCTGCCCGGACTCATCGCCTCCCTGGAAGCGGATATCGGTGCGGTGCGGCTGCGTCTTTCCGACCCGGCGTTTTATGAGCGGGATGCCGCGGGCTTCAACACCGAATCCCGCCGTCTCGCGGCTCTGGAAACCGAGCTCGGCGCCGCCGAGGAACGCTGGTTGACTCTCGAACTGTTGCGCGAAGAGCTGGAGGGGTAGGGCAATGCTCCCCCCGTCGTCCAAAGTATAAACAGCGTCCCGGCAGGACTAACGGCGATTTTTGAAACAAAAAAGCGTTTTTTTTCAAAAATAGTACAATTTACCTGAAATTAACCATGTTGCTAAAGCGATAATTAACGTTAATCGTCCATTATCGGCTCCAGTCGCGAGGGCGTCCCGTTGGGGGACGCGAGCCGGTCCGCTCGTAATGCCCCGGATGTGTATTGGAGGTTTACTATGACACTCGCCAGGAGTTTTCTTCTCGGTTCCGCCGCCGTCTTTCTTGCCGCTTCCGGTGCCGCTGCCGCCGATTTGCCCGTCAAAGCCAAGAACGTTGAATATGTGAAGGTGTGCAACACCTATGGAGTCGGATTCTTTTACGTGCCCGGCACCGACCTTTGCCTGAAACTCGGCGGTCGGATTCGGGCCGAGTATCTGTTTGAAGATGACGACGCCAACGATGACTATGAAATCGGTTTCCTGGCCCGCGGCCGTGTGGATGTCGATGCCCGTAACGCCACGGAATACGGTACCGTTCGCGCCTTCATGCGCCTGCAGCTCACCACCAGCTCCGGCGCTTACGGTTCCCATTACACCGAAGTGCTCCATACCGACGATCCGCTGGATCGGGCCTTCGTTCAGTTCATCGGGTTTACCGCCGGTCGTACCCAGTCGTTCTTTGATTTTTCCGAATGCGTAAACAGGGGTGATATCCGCGTTTCCGACGGCAAGGTCGTGAATTTTCTGGCCTATACGGCCACCATCGGTGACGGCTAATCCCAGAACC
>JAISTL010000312.1 GCA_031272615.1 Methylobacteriaceae bacterium
CAGGTTGGTCCGCGGCAGGGCTGGACGGTTGTTCCGTGAGAGAACCGGGCGGTTGCTCCGTCATAAACCTGTTCCTTCGCCTTGCGGCACGTCAGGGGACAGCCTGAAATACCACAAAACACCTGTAGAACCAAACAATTTGCCCGATTATATTAAACGGTCAAATACGGGTTGTGTGGAAAGGCGGGCTCCTTCAACCCGGCGGCATGGCGCCCGCGGAAACAGGAATCGTCCCGCTCCGGCGCGGGCAAGTGAACAGACGTTGTGCAGAAGACTTCGCAGTATTCAACGCGAATCTTTGCGCGGCTCTTGACTCGTTCCTGGATTCCTCCTACACAACAGAACGAACACATTTGAACACGACTTGAACACAAACAGCACAGTTCAACCGTTCATTCCTTGGTGATGCGATGGATGCTGAGGAACGCAGGGCGGCCATCGCCCGTCTGATTTCAGAGAACAACGGCGCCGACATCAAAATGTTGGCGGAGCGGTTTTCCGTATCGCCCATGACCATCCGCCGGGACCGCAAGGTGTTGTCGGCCCGCAATCAGGTCTCTCCCACCCACGGCGGCGCCGTGCCGGTGGGGTATCTGCACTGGGAGCTCTCCTATGCGCAGAAGGCCGATGTCAACCTCGACAAGAAACGCGCCATCGCCCGTGTTGCGGCGGAACTGGTGCGGGAGGACACCTGTATCATTCTCGACGCCGGCACCACGACGCTGGAACTGGCCCGCATGCTCATGCACAAACGGCTTTCGGTGGTCACCGTGGACATGAGGATCGCTCTGCTGTTGTCGCAGTCCGCCACCGTCAAGGTTTTCACCCCCGGCGGCGAAGTGGACGGCGATGTCCAGTGCCAGTTGGACAGCCACGCCCGGGATTATCTGGGCGGAGTCAACGCGTCGCTGGCCTTTGTCGGTTCGCTGGTGTGGGATGCCCGCGCCGGCGTCTCCTGCGCGTCCACCGCCAAGCAGGCGATCAAGCGCGCCATGATTGACGGCAGCGAACGGGCAATTCTGCTGGCGGATTCTGAAAAATACGGCCGGTGCAGCCCGTGGGCGGTGGCGCGGCTGGCGGATTTCGATGAGATTATCACCGACGACGGACTGGCGCCGGAGCACCGGCAAGCCATCACCCGGGCCGGAGGGGTTGTGACCGTTGCGACCCTGCATCGGGATGAGCCGCGCCCGGATGAGAACAACGAAGCGTCTTTGGTATGTTTGGAAGGATGAGAACGCCATGAAACCAATCATTGTCACGCCGATGGGAGACGCCGCGGGAGTCGGGCCGGAAATCATCGCCGCTGCCATCGATGAACCCGCGGTAAGGGATAATGCGACCGTCGTCGTTGTCGGCCACGAGGAGATTCTGAAACGCGCCGCCGCCGCCATGAAGGTGTCGCCGCGGTTCAAGCGTATTTCCCCGGATGTCGCCTCCATCCGCGGCGAGGCGGAGGAGGGGGCGCTCAACCTGGTGCATCTGGACAACATCGATTTGGCGACATTCGAATACGGCAAGGTGCAGGCGCAATGCGGCCGGGCCGCTTTTGAATGCATCTCGAAGTCCGTGGAAATCTGCATGGCCGGGGCCGCCGACGCCGTGGCGACCACCACCATCAACAAGGAGGCGCTGAAGGCGGCGGGCGTGCCGTTCATCGGCCATACGGAAATCTTCGCCGGTCTCACCGGCACCAAAGACCCGCTGACCATGTTCCAGGTCCATAACCTCCGGGTGTTCTTTCTCACGCGGCACCTGTCGCTGGCCGATGCCTGCAGGGCGGTGAAGAAGGAGCGGGTGCTCGATTACATCCGCCGCTGCACCGCCGCGCTCAAGCAGTTGGGCCTGGATGACGCCAGTCTGGTGGTGGCCGGTCTCAACCCGCACTGCGGCGAACACGGCCTGTTCGGCGACGAGGAAGACAGGGAAATCACCCCTGCCATCGAGGCCGCGGGGGCGGAGGGCTACAAGGTCTCCGGCCCCAACCCGGCGGATTCCGTGTTCCATTTCGCTTTGCAGGGCAGGTGGGACGCGGTTCTTTCAACCTATCATGATCAAGGCCATATTGCCACCAAGATGGTCGATTTCCATCGGACCATCTCCCTGACTTTAGGCATGCCGATTTTGCGGACATCCGTGGATCACGGAACCGCCTTCGACATTGCCGGCAAGGGGTTGGTCAGTCCGGTCAGCATGATCGAGGCCATCCGGCTGGCCGCGTTATATGCCGGAAACTTCAAGAGGAAACAATGACGTCGCCCGCCGCCCCCGCGGCAGGCGCATGAACGGGCAAATCCTCGGGAAGAGTTTTGACATCGGCGGGTTGACGGGGGAAACCTCCCAGCCCGCCATCGAGTGAGGGAACCGGGAATTCAAGGTTCCGGTTTCTTTTTGAGTCGCTTTGTTTCGCTTTGGTCTGTTTCCGGTAACCGGCCGCGTCCGGTGAAGGCAGGCAGGAGGGGCGCTTGAAGGCCACGGCGCAACGACGCGGGAACCGGTTGGTTTAACAATAATAGAAGGGAGTAATCCATGTCAGCTACTGGATATATGATATTGGGCCTGGTCATCGGACTCGCCGCCCTCATCGTTTTGGTGCTGTTTACCAAAGTTCACGCCGTTCTGGCGATCATCGTCGCCTCGGTCATTTGCGGGCTGATCGGCCAGATGGGCTTCCCGAGAACCATGGCGGCCATCGTCAACGGCTTCGGCAGCACCATCGGCGGCATCGGCCTCATCATCGCCTTCGGCATCATGATGGGGGCGATTTTTGAAATGTCGGGGGCGGCCAAACGAATGGCGCAGACCTTCCTCAACCTCTTCGGCAAGGGGCGTGAGGAATGGGCTCTGGGCGCCACCGGTTTCGTCGTGTCCATCCCCATTTTCTGCGACTCCGGCTTTATCATCCTGGCGCCTCTGGCCAAAGCCATCGCCAAAAATTCCGGACGTTCCCTGGTCACCTGCGGCGTCGCTCTCGCCGGTGGTCTGGTCATCACCCACCACCTGGTTCCGCCGACACCCGGGCCCATCGCCTCGGCCAACAACTTCGGCGTGGATCTGGGCACCATGGTCGCCTGGGCGCTGCCCTTGGCCGCCGTCACCTTCCTCCCGATGATCGCCTATGCCAAATATATCGGCACCAAAGTGTTCATCAAGGAAGACGGCACCGAAGCCACCGGCGTCGGCGAAGCCTGGAAAGACGCCAAGGAAGAAGACATGCCGTCGGCGTTCCTGTCGTTCGCGCCGATCGTCGTTCCCATCGTCCTGATCCTCTACGGCACATTCACCAACGCCATTGTCGGCTCCGCCGCCGTGGCCGAGGCCCAGAAGGCCGGGAATCTCTATTACAACTTCGTCGGCGGCATCAGCCATCCGGTGGTTGCTGTCGGCATCGGCCTGCTGCTGGCGATTTACACATTGACCGGCCGCTTCAGCGTGCGTGAGGTCGTCGACGCGCAGGACAAGTCCCTGACCGCGGCGGGCGTCATCCTGCTGGTCACCGGCGCCGGCGGCGCTTTGGGTATGGTTCTGCGTGACAGCGGCGCCGCCAAGGCCGTGGCCGACACCATTGCCACCTGGCCGCTTCCCACGGTGATTCTGCCGATCCTCATCGCCACCATCGTGCGCTTCATGCAGGGCTCGGGCACCGTCGCCATGGTGACGTCCTCGGCCATCGTCGGCCCGATGGCCGCCAGTCTCGGGCTCGAACCCGTCATCGGCGCCCTCGGCTGCTGCGCCGGGTCGTTCTTCTTCGGGTATTTCAACGACAGCTACTACTGGGTGGTCAACCGCACCCTCGGTATCGTCGATACCAGGGAGCAGATCCGCGTCTGGTCGATCAATACCACGATCTGCTGGGCGACAAGCTGCGCCATCCTGATCATTCTCGACATCATTTTCTGATGCCGTGAAACAATACCGGGGGAGCGTCAAAAAAATCGGGCCGGCGGCAGGCATCCTGAAAGAACATAATCCCCCGGGTGGGCCTCGCCGCCGCCGAACGCAACAACAACCGGGCGGCCCTGATAGTGCGGCCGCCGAATACCTTGAAACCCCCGGCCTCTCTCGTGAGACCGGGGGTTTTTATTG
>JAISTL010000108.1 GCA_031272615.1 Methylobacteriaceae bacterium
AAACGGGCGCTTATTGCCGGCTTTGAGGCCGTTCCCCGTCCATCGTGTCCACCAGGTCCACCAAAACCTCTTCCCGGTTGCTCCACTCATGCGCGAGGTTTTCCACACCCCCTTTGACAATCTCTGTTGACAATAATGCAACAATATATCATTGCGACTCGTCGGCATTTTTCATCACCTGAGCAGGAGAAACGCTTCATGGAAAACACTGCGGAATTTCTTTCGGTTGCCGGCGCCGCCGCCTTGACCATCGCCCGCCGCCTTTATGGGAGGGCCGGATGAGTTTGCTTGATTTCGTTCCGTCGTCGCTGCTGACGCTTGGCGCCGCCCTGTCGCTCTGCCTCGGCGCGTGGCTCGCCTTCTTCGTTGACGAGTCGAGCGGCCGGTTTTCCGGCCTCACCTCCAGCCTGTCGGCAGGCATCATGCTGACGCTCGGCGCGTCGATGCTGCTGGAGGATTTCGCCCCGCTTCCCGTCGGACTGTTCGTCGCCGGCGCCCTCGCCACGGCGGCGCTTCTGCATGTCTCGCATCATCACGCCCACCATGCCTCCTCCCACTCCGGAGCTTACGTTGCCGGGCTTTCAGCCGCCGCTGTCGCCGCCCACAGCTTTCCCGAGTGTTTCGCCCTGTTCAGCGCCGCCATGGTGAGCCTCCCGCTCGGGTTGGCGCTGGCCGCCGCCATGGTCATGCACCACATCCCGCTCGGCCTGTCGGTGGCCGCCCCCATGCGCGCCGAAGCGGGCGGCCTAGGCAAATCCCTGAAATATACGGCCCTGGCCGGGTTTGCCCCCGCAGCGCTGGCGGTGCTGACCTACGCCTTTTCCCATACCCTGTTCTCGCCCGACAGCCTGGAACCGTTTCTCGCCTTTGCCGGCGGCATTCTCGTGTGCATCGCCGTCATTGAACTTCTCCCCGGCGCCTGGCGCGTCGGCAAAACCGGCGTCGTCGGCGCCGGATTCGCTGCCGGAGCCGCCGTCATGTCGACGGTTCTGCTGGTTGCCGGTTTATGGGAGGGCTGACATGTGCTTCCCTTTGTTTTTCTGAATCACAACACTTTCCCCGGAATGGAGCTTTTGCCGTGACGCACCATGAACACTCCGAACCCAACGCGCTTCAAAGCATCCGCAACGCCGAGAGGCTCTGCGCGCTCAAGGGCCTGCGCCTGACGTCGCTGCGCCGCAAAATCCTCGAGGCGCTCCTCGTGCGGGAGGCCCCGGTCAAGGCCTATGACCTCATCGACTACCTGCGCGAAGACGGCCTGCGCCTCACCCCGGCCACCGTTTACCGCACGCTGGAGTTTCTGCTTCAGCACGGCCTGGCGCACCGGGTCAACGCCCTCAACGCCTATGTGCCCTGCACCTGCGACCACCCCCACGAGGCGCTGCTGCTGTTCATCTGTTCCGAGTGCCGGCGCACCGAGGAGATTGACGATCCGGCGCTGTGCGACTCCCTGCACGCCCGGCTCGGCGGCAAGGGCATTTCCCTTTCCGCCGGCAGCACCATCGAGATCCAGGGCACCTGCCCGAACTGCGCGCACTGACAGTGAAAGCGGCGGAGAGCATGGGCCCTCCCGCCGCAGTCGGCTCACAGGCTGTTGAACGCCGCCTCCAGGTCCGCCCGGATGTCGTCGATATCCTCGATGCCGATGGAAAGCCGCAACAGGCCCGGCACCGCTCCCGAAGCCACCTTGTCCTCGTCGGCCAGCTGCTCATGGGTGGTGTGCGCCGGATGGATGATCAGCGATTTGGCGTCGCCGACATTGGCGAGGTGGCTGAACAGCTTCAGCGAATCGATGAATTTGTCGGCGTTTTCCGCCGGCCCCTTCAACTTGAACGACAACATGCTGATGACGCCGCGCGGGAAATATTTTTCCGCCAGCGCGTGGTATCTGCTGCTTTTCAGCCCGGGGAAATTCACATAGTCCACCTTGGGATGCTGCTCCAGCCACCCGGCGATGAGCGACGCGTTGCGCACATGGCGCTCCATCCTCAGCGACAGGGTTTCCAACCCCTGCAGCAGCAGAAACGCGTTGAACGGGCTCAGCGCCGGGCCCCAGTCGCGCAGGCCCTCCACCCGCGCCCGCATGATGAAGGCGATATTGCCGAAGGGGCTTTTGGGGCCGAAGGCGTCATTGAACACCAGGCCGTGGTAACTGTCAGCCGGAGCGGTGAATTCCGGGAACTTGCCGTTGCCCCAATTGAACCGGCCGCTGTCGACAATGACGCCGCCGATGGAGGTGCCGTGTCCGCCGATCCACTTGGTGGCGCTTTCCACCACCACCGCGGCGCCGTGCTCGATGGGCCGCACCAGATAGCCGCCGGCGCCGAAGGTGTTGTCGACGATGAGCGGAATGCCCGCCTTGTCGGCGACGGCCGCAATCGCCTCGAAATCCGGGATGTTCAGGTCCGGATTGCCGATGCTCTCCACATAGAGCGCCTTGGTTTTGTCGTCGATGAGTTCGGCGAAGGTCCCGGGCTCGTCGTTTCCGGCAAACCGCACGTCCACCCCCAGGCGCTTGAACTGGTTCTTGAACTGGTTGTAGGTACCGCCGTAGAGATGCGACGTGGTCACGAAGTTTTCCCCCGCCGACAGAATGTTGTTCAGGGCGATGAACTGCGCCGCCTGCCCCGACGCCACCGCCAGCGCCGCCGCGCCGCCTTCCAGCGCCGCCACACGCTGCTCGAAGACGTCGGTGGTCGGGTTCATGATGCGCGTGTAGATGTTACCGAGCGCCCTCAGGCCGAACAGATCGGCGCCGTGCTGCGCGCTGTCGAACACATAGGACGTCGTTTGATATATCGGAACGGCCCGGGCGTTGGTGGCCGGGTCTTTCACCTGCCCGGCATGCACCTGCAGTGTATCGAATTTATAGTTGCTCATGGGGGAAAGCCTTTCCTGATTTCGATTGCGCGTCGGCTCCGGAACCGGACCCTGTTGTTCCGCAAAACAAACAATGGTACTTTTTATAGAATAATTCCGGCGCAATCAAGAGGAAATGCTTCAGCCGTTTACAGCTTTTCCTGGGTGATGAGCTCGATGCCGAAACCGCTGAGGCCGACGAAGGACTTGGCCGAGGAGCTGAGATTGATGATGGAGCGCACGCCGAGGTCCCGCAGGATTTGCGCGCCGAGACCGACTTCCCGCCACTGGTTCTCCCGCCGCGCTTCCGAGCGGGTTTCGTCGCGGTTCTGGCTTTCCGACAGGCTGCTGGTCGGCACGCCCGCGGTGCCGTCGCGCAGGTAGACAAGCACGCCGCGCCCGGCTTCTGCAAAGCGCGCCATCGCCTTGCGGAT
>JAISTL010000140.1 GCA_031272615.1 Methylobacteriaceae bacterium
CGGTGACAGACCCACGCACTTGCGCTTACTTCCACCCCCCGCCCCGCCGGTCGGCGTGACCCCGGGGGGTTGAGGCCGCCACAGCGAGCGCAGCGACGCAATCCAGAAGAAATCCTTATTAAAAAAAGTTTCAGAGGATAGCTTCTGGATTGCTTCGCTCACGCTCGTGGGTGACGGCGGAGTGTGTGACAGGCATTCGGGCGTTCCTACTCCGCTTACTCCGCCGTTCGGCGTGACGCACGGCGGGTGAGGCCGTCATTGCGAGCGAAGCGACGCAATCCAGAAGGAATCCGTATTAAAACAACGTTTGTTGCAGAATTAACTCTTATCGCCTATCGCCGGGCTCACTGCGTACGCTGTCGGAGCGTCAATCCAACCGAACCTGGTCATATTCTTCCTCGGTCAGGCCCGAATACTTGGCGCCTTCCGATGTTCCTATAGGGAGCCTCCGTATCTCCCGCGCGATGTAGTGATTCACCATTTTGAGGTACGCCGCCCGAAACGCGGGGGAACCATCCCTGACGCGGCGCATGAACCGCTCCCGCAGGCACTCCGCAAGGTCCTCTGCGTAAGTGTGCATCGTATAACGGGCAATATCCCAATACATAACCCCGAGCTTGAACTCCCGCCAGTCGTGTTCTTCGTCGGTCATTTTGATTTTGGCCCTTTCGGCGGGCGTCAGTTCAACCGACTTGAGCGCTCCCCGCTCAAATGCGTTGCGCTTCGGAAGAACGGCATATCTGCCGCCGCGCACTTCACGGATATCCGCCAGCGTATGCGATTTGATGACAATGACGATCTCGGTGGTCAGCCCCAAATCCCGCCATTCGCGATCGGCTTCGGCGACAAGGTCGTTCCAGGTTTTCCCCGCAATGCGCTCCGCGGCCCGCACCCGGTCGAACTCCATGACTTCACGCTCGAACCTGAGCCGGCTGAGTTCCTCATCGGTCAGCGCCGCGGGCCCGTCAGCCGTTAATTCAGGTATCAGGGGGTTGCGCTCGTGCAGTCCGTCCGCACGCAGGCGTTGCAGGGTCGCGGCATAGGCGTCGACGGTTTCCGGTGAAGCACTGGTGACTTCAGTGATGAACTCTTTCTCAAAACCGCCTGCCAACATGGCCCAGGCGATTTCCGCGGCTGCTTCTCTTTGGCCTATTTCCACGCCTTTCTTCCACGCTTCACTTTTTTCGTCGTCCTCTTTCGAGGCCGTGTCGCCGGCCGGGATGTCGCCGCGCCCGGCAGGGTCCGGCGCTGTCGTATCATCTTCACGCTGTTCGGGAGAGTCCTGTTCAGGCATTTTCAAATCCTCCGGGTCCGCCGCCGCCACAACGCGCCGTTGTGCTCCGGCAACAACTTCGGCCGCACCAACGTGTGTCGGTGGGTGTTGACCTGTGCCGTTATAGGAGAAACACCTGAACGATGCAACCCGGAACCCCACCCGCCGCCCGCACCAACGGTTGGCGCGCCCACACCACCGGCGCCGCGCGGCAAAGCGGCGAGGCCCCGGTTTACACGCAGAACGCAACGGACAGGGCCGCGCCTCACAGTTCCGAATTCCGCTTTGCCATTGTCCGGCAAGCGCTGCCACGGCGGAGTATTTAAACTGTGTACTGTCTGAAATGAACGGTTGACACAGGTTCCCCGGATATGAAACAGTGCTTCCGCCAATAAAATAATTAAACATAATAAGAGTTTGACTGAAGAAAGAACCTGAAGGGATGTTTTCCCGGTACGTGTTGTATTGGTCCGTGAGAGCGTTTTCTCTCGGGTTCATATGAACAATTAACGGAGGAAACTATGGGTAAATTGCATAATATTGTGAACGTCGACAACGTCGAGACGCAGAAGTTCGACTGGGGCATTCTGCAATGGTTGTCGGAGCCGCGGGTCACCGGGGCCGACCATATGGTCACCGGCATCGTCACGCTGGAGCCCGGCAAGGGCCACGCCCGCCACAACCACCCCGATTGCGCCGAGGTGCTCTATGTGCTGGAAGGCAGCGGCGAGCAGGGCATTTACGATGACGACGACAAGCTGACCACCACCCGGGTCACCAAGGGGGACCTGATTTATCTCAAGCCGTCGCAGTTTCACTCCACCATCAACACCGGCAAGGACAAGATGGTCATTCTCGCCGTGTATCAGTTCACCGGGCCCGAGGCCGCCATGCGCGCCGACCCGGCGGTGACGCTGATCGCCGCGCCCAAGCCGCTCTGACGTCTCGAACCGGTGGAGCGAATCCATGAAAAAAGCATATTTGATAGGAACCTGTGACACCAAGTACGCGGAAATCGCCTATGCGCGGGATTTGATCAAGCGCGCCGGCGTTGCCTGCGTCATTGTCGATGTCGGCATTTTCCCGCATGACAACCCGGTGGACATCACCGCCGCCGAAGTGGCGAAGCACCACCCCAAAGACCCGGATTTCCTGTCCAAGGGTCTGGATCGCGGCTCGGCGGTGACGGCCATGAGCGAGGCGCTGGAAGTGTTTCTGCCGGCGCAGAAAGACATCGGCGGCGTGCTCGGCATGGGCGGCAGCGGCAACACCGCGCTGGTGACCCGCGGCATGCGGGCGCTGCCCGTCGGCGTGCCCAAGCTGATGGTGTCGACGGTGGCCTCGGGCAACACCGCGCCCTATGTCGGCGCCACCGATATCGCCATGATGGCGTCGGTGGCCGATGTGGCGGGGCTCAACCCGGTGTCGCGGGCGGTGCTGGGCAACGCCGCCCACGCCGTGGCCGGCATGGTGGCCAACGACATCCCCGTCGTCAAGGAGGAGATGGAGTTGCTGGGCATGACCATGTTCGGAGTCACCACGCCGTGCGTCACCAACCTGCGCAACATTTTCGAGGGCGTTTACGAGCCGCTGATTTTCCACGCCACCGGCGTCGGCGGCCAGTGCTTCGAGAAGCTCATCGATTCCGGCATGCTCAAGATCGTCATCGACGCGACGCTCACCGAAATCTGCGACCTGTTCATGGGCGGCGTCATGAGCGCCGGGCCGGACCGGCTGGGGGCCATCATCCGCACCAAAATCCCCTATGTCGGCAGCGTCGGCGCGCTGGACATGGTCAATTTCGGCGCCATGGACACGGTTCCGGAAAAGTACAAGGGGCGCAATCTCTATGTGCACAACGCCAACGTGACGCTGATGCGCACCACCGCGGCGGAAAACGCCGAAATGGGCAAATGGATCGCCGATAAACTCAACCAGTGCGAGGGTGAGGTGCGGTTCCTGCTGCCCGGCGGCGGCGTTTCCGCCATCGACGCGCCGGGGCAACCGTTCCATGACCCGGAGGCCGACGAGGCGCTGTTCGCGGCCATCGAGAAGGGGGTTCAGCAGACGGCGAAACGGAAAGTCATCCGGCTGCCGCTGCACATCAACGACCCGGCCTTCGCCGAGGCGTTGGCCGACAACCTGAGATCCATCATCGCGTAACATGAAAACGCCGGAGGGCGGCGCACGGTTCGCCGCTCTCCGGACCATCAGGAAGGACATCATATCATGACAACGAAACGTGACGAAATTCTCAAGACGCTGCGCGCCAAAATCGACGCCAAAAAGCCGATCATCGGCGGCGGCGCCGGAACCGGCATTTCCGCCAAGTGGGAAGAGCGCGGCGGCATCGATCTCATCGTCATCTACAATTCCGGCCGCTATCGCATGGCCGGGCGCGGCTCCCTCGCCGGGCTGATGGCCTACGGCAACGCCAACGACATCGTGCTGGAACTGGCGCGGGAAGTCATTCCCGTGGTCAAGAAGGTGCCGGTGCTGGCCGGCATCAACGGCACCGACCCGTTCGTCAACTGGGATTCATTCCTGCGCCGTCTGGTGGAGGAAGGCTTCGCCGGGGTGCAGAACTTCCCCACCGTCGGGCTGATTGACGGCGTGTTCCGCGCCAATCTGGAAGAAACCGGCATGGGCTACGGCCTCGAGGTGGAGGCCATCGAGCGTTCGGCCAAGGCCGGGCTGCTGACCACGCCCTATGTCTTCAACCCCGACGACGCCAAGGCCATGGCCAAGGCGGGGGCGGACATCCTGGTGGCGCATATGGGCCTCACCACGTCGGGCAGCATCGGCGCGCAAACCTCGAAGAAGCTGGAAGACTGCGTGCCGATTATCGACGAAATCGCCGCCGCCGCCCGCTCGGTGAAGAAAGACATCATCATGCTGTGCCACGGCGGCCCCATCGCCATGCCCAAGGACGCCCAGTTCATCCTGAAGCACTGCAAGGATATCCAGGGCTTCTACGGCGCCAGCAGCATGGAGCGCCTGCCGACCGAAATCGCCATCAAGGCGCAGGTGGAGGAATTCGGCAAGCTGACGTTCTGAGGGAGCGGCAACTTGCCGCGAACGCCATGAGTTTCAAGGGCGGGCGGATGTGCCCGCCCTTTTTTTTGCGGAAGCAGGGAGCAATCCGGTGGACATTGTGGACGGGGTAGACACGATGGACATGGTGGACGAGGAACGGATTGACAATTCGTGCTGAAATAAGGGAATTCAACGCAGAGAAATGTCCACCTTGTCCACCAAGTCCACCGTGTCCACCAAGTCCAACCGCGCGTTCAGCCTTGCGCCCGGCGGCGGCATGTGTTACCGATAGACGGCGAGCGGCGAGTCAAGATGGATTTATCCTGTCTCCCCACTGCAGGCGTTCTTTCGGACGTGATTGTAAGCCAATTGAGGAAGCCGCCGCTCGTTTTCGTTTTTAATGTTTCACGATGACATTGCATGATGGGCACAGCGTCATTCCCGAGGAACGACGCTATCCGGAAAAGATCCGGTGGACACGGTGGACTTGGTGGACACGATGGACATTTTGCCGGTTTTTCGGCCTTTTATCATCCACCCTGTCCACCCTGTCCACCACGTCCACCACGTCCACCAAATCCTTCCCCTACAGCACGCTCCAAGTTGTCGTGCCGTCCTTGTTGTCCTTGACGGCGACGCCGAGGGCGTTGAGTTCGTCACGCAGGCGGTCGGACTCGGCCCAGTTTTTCGCTTCGCGGGCCTTGCGGCGCTCGGCGATCAGGGCGTTGACCGCCGCTTCGTCAACGGTGCGCTGCGGCCGGCGGCGGGCCAGGCGCGCCTCGGGGCTCTCATGCAAAAAGCCCAGCGCCCGCAGATTGGCGGCAAGTTCCCGGTAGGCGCCGGAGTTCTCCAGGGCGTGGAGGGCGGCGACGGCGCGGGGCGTGTTGAGGTCATCGAGCAGCGCCTGCCACACGTCGCCGGAGAACTCCGCCGCAGCGGCGTCGCTGCCGCCGCAATGGTCGGCAACGGCGGCGTACCAGCGGTCCAGGGTTTTGTCGCTTTCCTCCAGGCCTTTCACCGTCCAGTCGATGGGGCGGCGGTAGTGGGTGCGCAGCATGTTGAGGCGCAATGTCTCGCCGGGCCAGTGTTCCAGCTCGTCGTGGATGACCTTGAAATTGCCGAGGGATTTGGACATCTTCTGCCCTTCGACCTGGAGAAAGCCGTTATGCAGCCAGTAGTTGGCCATCACCGGCGTGCCGAAGCAGCAGCGGCTCTGGGCAATCTCGTTCTCGTGGTGAGGGAACACCAGGTCAATGCCGCCGGCGTGGATGTCGAAGGTTTCCCCGAGATGCTTCCACGACATGGCGGAGCACTCGATATGCCAGCCGGGACGGCCGGGCGCCGCGATGCCCGCCGGTGACGGCCAGGCCGGGTCCTGCGGCCCCGAGGGCTTCCACAGTACAAAATCCAGCGGCGATTTCTTGAACGGCGCCACATCCACCCGCGCCCCGGCCTCCATTTCGTCCAGCGGCCGCTTGGAGAGCGCGCCGTAATCGCTCATCGCCGGAACGTGAAACAGCACATGCTCCTCGGCGACATAGGCGTACCCGGCGGCGACGAGACGCTCGATCAGCTGTTTCATCTCGTCGATATGGTCAGTGGCGCGCGGCTCGATGAAGCGGATGCCGTTGCCCTCGGCGTTGACCCCGTCGGGCATCAGCACGCCGAGCTCACGGATGTCGGCATGGAACTGCGCCGCGGTTTCCCCGGTGAGGGTGCGAATGGTGATGCCGCGCTCGAAGGCCGCCTTGTTGATCTTGTCATCGACATCGGTGATGTTGCGGACATAGGTGACGCGCCCCGGGCCGAACAGCTGCCGCAGCACGCGGAACAGCACGTCGAACACGATGATGGGACGGGCGTTGCCGATGTGGGCGAAACTGTAGACCGTCGGCCCGCAGGCATACATGCGCACGTTGTCCGGGGAAATGGGCCGGAACGGCTCCCGGGTGCGGGTCAGGGTGTTGTAGACTTTCAGTTCCGGCGCGCTTGGCCGGGTGTCGGTGGACATGGTCTGGAGTTCCTTGTGTTTATTTCAGATTTTTGATTATGGATTTTGGAGTCAGCGACACGACAATCCAAAATCCAAAATCCAAAATTCCTGAATCCCAAATCCTGAATTGCCGGTCACGGGATGAGCCAGTCGGTACATCGCGGCGCTGCTTCATCCGCCCACGGGCGCAGCACCACCGCCGAGGTGGAATTCTTCGGCGAGCCTTCAATCAGCTTGTCGGAATACACCATGTACACCAGCACGTTGCGCGTGGCGTCACAGCCGCGCACGATGCGCATTTTCTTGAAGAACAGGGAGCGGCGCTCGCGGATGACCTCGGCGCCCTGCTGAAACTTCGTCTTGAAGACGACGGGGCCGACCTGCTGGCAGTTGAGGGAAATGTCCGAAACTTCCTCGGCGACGCCCAACGTGCCGGCGACGCCGCCAAGCTCGGGCGTGGTGAAGTAGCAGGCCACGCCCTCGACATCCGGGTCAGCCACCACGCGGACGGAGAGTTTGTCATTGGGGGTCAGGGCGTGCCACACCGTCGTCCGCTTGAAGATGACATCGGACTCCTCGGCGGCGGCGCTGCCCGCCGCCGTCAGAACGGCCAGAACGGCAATCACTGCAACGGATTTCATCACCGGCGTCGCTCTCTTTTCCCATAGAGTTTCTGTGAAACGGCTTTTACGACGTTTTTTAAGCGCCTTTCAATAAAAATCGTCCGACGCGCACGAGAGACTCGCGCGGGACGCGGATTTCGGGTATGGTCTCACCTTGACGGCGTCTTGCCGTTGATTATATGTGGTTTTTGAACCGGAAAGGGTCTCCGGTCCGCCGGGTCGCCGCGACGTCGCGACTCGCGGACAACATGCCGGCGAAGGAGGCGGGCGACTGTCTCATTGCCGGAAGACGGCTTTTTGTAATACGAGTACAAGTGATTTCATCACAATGCTGAAAAGCTCGAACCGCCCTGTTGTTCCTGTTTCCGCCGCCGCACCGGCGCTGCGGGCGATGGGAGTCGCTCTGCTGTTGCTGCTCACCGGCGTCGTGACCACCGAATGCCGGGCGCAATCCA
>JAISTL010000233.1 GCA_031272615.1 Methylobacteriaceae bacterium
CCCTGCTGCAGCACGGTGAACACTTCCGGCCAGGCGATGGGAACCGGATTGGCGCCGAGAAGCTTGAAATACTCGACGCGCATTTCCTGTTGCGGGACGCGGAGTTTGATACCTTTCAGATCATCCGGCTTGGTGATGGGCCGGATGTTATTCACCGTATGGCGAAAACCGAACTCGAGGTAACATATGACCTTCATCCCCAACGGCTCGATGTATTGACTGGCAAGACGCTTGCCGAATTCACCATCGAAAGCGTCGTAAACCGCCTGTGTATCCTTGAAGATATAAGGCAATTCGTCCACAACCGCCGCCGGTACCATCGGCTCGATATTGCCGAGACCGGACATTGACCACGCCTCGAGCATTCCGCCTCTCAATTGCTGGGCCATTTCGAGGTCGCCGCCAAGCACGCCGCCGTGCAGAATTGTGAAGGTCAGTTCCCCATTGGTCTTTTGTTTGACTTCCTCGGCAAAACTGACAAGAGCCTTGTGCATGGGAATACCATCGCTTTGCGAATGCCCGATTTTTATATCCCTCGCCTGACTCGGCAGAGCCGACATCGCCAGAGCGAGAGCGGCGAACGCGCACAACAGCTTCGTTTGCTGGTATTTCATTTGATCCTCCTTGATATATAGTAATTCAACTTGCGGATGAGACATCCGGATAAAGTCATGACTGAAATCATTTCGTGTCTGCCTGTTTTTTACCTCGCCGCTTCTTATGATTGGAATATTGGTAAGTTGTCCAACCAATTTCTATACAGTGAATACCCGCCCCTGTTGTTGTTTATTTCTCCCGGGTCGGAATGATTAACTGACTGCTTTTTTCACGTGCTTCACGATAAGGTCGGTGATCCGTTCCTTGTCGCGACGCTCCATCGCCGCCAGCAGTTCAAGATGCTCGGCGTGAAGAATTTTCTTCCGTTCGGGCACATAGCCATAGGCGGTCCAGGCCAGAATCCAGACCTGGTGTATGTCCTGCTGCATACGGAACAGAATGGGGTTGCCGACGAGTTCGGCCACCTTGCTCTCAAAACTCAAATCCAGGCCGCCGCTTTCATCGAGGCCGGTCTCGACAAAATCCTTGGCGTTTTCAGCCATCAGCGCATACAGCTCCGCGAGGCCCGCATCGTCAATGCGCTCGCAGCACTCTTCAAATATGGCGCGCTCGATTCCCGCCCTGGCGACGATCAGGTGTTCCAGGAACGTCTGATCGACCGTGGCGGGAAGGAACCTGCGGAAATCCCGGTTGCCGTCCGGATGGTCCCTGACATAGGTTCCACTGCCGATGCGGGTTTCGACTTTTCCGGCGGATTCGAGAACCTTCAACGCCTGCCGGACAGACGTGCGACTCACTCCGAGAAGCTCGCCGATTTCGCGTTCCGACGGCAACCTGTCACCGGGTTTGAAACGCTCACTGGCGATCATGCTCTCAATCCGGTTGATGATCTCGCGAAAGACATCCGTCCGTTTGATGGGGAGCATGGTGAATCGTGTTTGATCGATCATTTTGCGTCTGTATTCCGCCAAAATTGGGCTAGTAAGATACCAATTTTTCCATAACGATTTTCCCATATTATTGCAAGATAAATTTTCGTCTGCGCGGTTTCTTTACATTTAAAGGATTTGCCGATTTTCGTGACGCCCGTTTTCGAACTGGGCGAAAAAATTGGCTAGACAACTTACCAAAATAGTGCCATATCAGCTCACAACGACGGCTGAATCTGTCTGAAAACGAAGAATATCAACGAATCTCGGATTGGTTGGACAGGTTCTCAGATTTGTTCCGACTCTACTCGTAAAGCGCAGGAGGAATCATCACGATGTACAGAAGCAACTTTACTCCCGGTTCCACCCGCTGGGCCGTCCGCCGGAGCCAATGGCGCGCCATGGGAATCCGCGAAGAGGATATGGAGAAGCCGAAAATCGGCGTCATCAACACATCGAACAAGCTCTCCTGCTGTTTTGTTCACCTCGACGGCCTGACGCAGATCGTCCAGGAGGCGGTTCGCGCCGCCGGCGGGCTTCCCTTCGAGATTCGCACGGTCGCCTCCAGTGATTTCGTCACCAGCGCCGGCAAAAAAGCCCGTTATCTGATGCCGACCCGGGACCTCATCGTCAACGAGATTGAAGCGATGATGGAAGGGGCGGTGCTGGACGGCATGATTTGTCTTTCATCCTGCGACAAGACCACTCCGGCCCATATCATGGCCGCGGCCAGGCTCAATGTTCCAACCATCCTGCTGACCTGCGGCTATCAAATCGGCGGCAAATGCCATAACACCAAGTTTGAAGACCAGTTTTTCGATATCGACGACGTTTATGAATCCATCGGAGCGCTGGCGACCGGCGGCATGACTCTTGACGACGTCACGGATATCACCGAGGTTGCCATTCAGTCCCCGGGGGTTTGCGCCGGGCTGGGAACGGCGAATTCCATGCATATCGTCGCCGAGGCCATCGGCATGACGCTTCCGGGCAATTCCCCCATCTGGGCCAACGGCCGCCGGGTGCGGGAATACGCGCAAAAGGCCGGGGAGCAAATCGTGCGCCTCACGGAGAAAAACATCCTTCCCCGGGACATCCTCACCCCCAAAGCCATCGAAAACGCCATTATGACAGTGCTGGCGGTGGGAGGCTCGGTGAATACGGTGCGTCATATTTCAGCCATCGCCACCGAGGCGGAACTGGATGTCGATGTCGTCGCGCTTTATGAAAAGTTCGGCAAAGACATCAAGCTCCTCACATCGGTGCGGCCCAACGGCAAGTTCCGGACCGAAGACCTGGAGGCGGCGGGCGGCACGGCGGCGCTGATGAATCAGCTGCGGGACTACCTGCATCTCGATGCCCTCACCGTTTCCGGCAACAGCCTCGGCGAAAACATCCGGGACGCGAAAGTGAGAGATGCCAACGTCATTCGCCCCATTGACAATCCGGTCAGCGATCGGCCGGGTGTTGCCGTTCTGCGCGGCAATCTCGCCCCGGACGGCGCCATCGTGAAACTTTCGGCCGTGCCCGGAGACCGCAGGGAATTCGTCGGACCCGCCAGGATTTTCGACGGTGAGGACGAGGCCATCGAGGCTCTGGGGCAAGGGAAAATCAAGCCGGGCGACGTGGTGGTTTTGCGCAACATGGGCCCGTTGGGCGGGCCGGGCACCGTGTTCGCCTGTTCGTTTGCCGCCGCCATCAACGGCGCGGGGATCGCCTCCGAGGTGGCGGTCATTACCGACGGCGAACTCTCGGGCCTCAACCGGGGAATCATTGTCGGGCAGCTGATGCCGGAATCCGCTGCCGGCGGCCCGCTGGCCGTGGTTGAGGAAAACGATATCGTCTCGATTGATTTCGTCAATCTGAAAATCAACATGAACGTTCCCGAAGACGAGATTGCCCGCAGGCTCAAGGCTTGGACCCCCAGGGAAATCGAACTCGGCGGCGGCAACAACACCTATCTGTCGCAGTACGCTGAGCTGGTTCAGCCGATTGCCCAGGGCGCGGTGTTGGGCAAGCGCAAGATTCATCAAATCAAAAACAAGTGAATGCAACAGGGAGGGCGTCATGGCGGCCCGTTCACAAGAACAGAATACCCTGCCCGTCACCTACAGCGTCGACGTGCTGGTGCTCGGCGGCGGCCCGGCGGGTGTTGCCGCGGCCGTCGGGGCGGCACGGGCGGGCATGGATGTCATGATGGTTGAACGCTACGGGTTTTGCGGCGGAATGACGACCGCCGGCATGGCCGGCGCCATCTGCGGCCTGTTCACGTCCAGCAAAACCAACAAACCCGAGCAGCTGGTTCACGGATTCGCCGGTGAATTCCATCATCACTTGAAGACGCGCGGGGCGGTCAGTGAACCATACCCCTTCGGCGACACGCGCATCGTGATGCATGAACCCTTTGTCTGGAAGGAAATTGCCGATGCCCTGCTGCTGGAGAGTGGCGTGACGGTGCTGTTTCACACCTTCTTCAGCGACGTTGTCATGCGGGACGGCCGCATCACGGCGGTTGTCGTTGAAAACAAGAACGGCCGGCAATTGATTGAAGCCAAGTATTTCGTCGACGCCACGGGCGACGGCGATGTCTGTTTCAAGGCGGGCGTGCCGTGCACCTTCGGCAAGGAGGGTGTGGTCCAGTACCCGACCATGGTGTTCCGCATGAACGGCGTGGATGTGCCGAACGCGACAAGCCACCCCGGCCATCAGGTGGAGGAATGGGTCAAGGCGGCCAACGGGCACGGTTATCACCTGCCGCGCAGCCACATTTACATCCTGCCGTCGCCGCGGCCCGGCGAAATCCTGTGCAATATGACGGCCGTATCGCGGGAAGACAAGCACCCCCTCTATGCGACCAGGGCCGAGGATATGACCTGGGCGGAATTCGAGGGGCGCCGGCAGGTGCGCGAATACGAGCGGTTCCTGCGGGACAGGGTTCCGGGATTTGAAAACGCCCGGCTCAATGATGTGGCGCCGCAGATCGGCGTCCGCCAGAGCCGCACTGTGACCTGCCGCGGCAAACTGATGAACCAGGATGTGTTTTCGGCGCGCAAGAGCGAGCGTTCCGTCGCCAAAAGCGCCTGGTGCATCGAGGCCCACGGGGCCGACGGCATTTTCATGTTCTATCTGCAGGATGACTATTACGATATTCCCTACGATACGCTGGTTCCAGCCCCGGTTGCCAATCTGATTACCGCAGGCCGGACACTGAACGCGGAACATGAGGCGCTGGCGTCCGCAAGGGTGACGGCGCAATGCTTCCTGATGGGCTACGCCGCCGGAAACGCCGCCGCCATCGCCTGTCGCGACGATATCGGCTTTGCCGCCGTGGATGTGGCTGAACTCGGCCCGTTCATCGATTACCGGATGTAATTTCATCCCGCCGGTGCGTGCGGGAAAAGGAGAAGACGTTATGAACCCCTCTCTCGGCTTTATCGGCCTCGGCATCATGGGCCGGCCCATGGTCCGCAATCTGCTCGCCGCGGGCTATGTCGTTCATGTCTACAGCATTGTCGCCCGGGAAATCGACGATGTCGTCAAAGACGGCGCCGTCGGCGAAGCCAACGGGCTTGACGTCGCCAAAAAGGCGGACATCACGATTACGATGGTCCCCAACACGCCGGACGTTGAAAAAGTGTTGTTCGGCGAAACCGGCATCATCGACGCCATGGGGCCCGGCAAAACATTCATCGATATGAGCACCATCTCGGCTCTCGCCACGAAAGCCTTCGCCGAAAAAATCAAGGCCAAGGGCGCCGGGGTTCTGGATGCGCCGGTCAGCGGCGGCGAAAAAGGCGCCATCGAGGGGACGCTTTCCATCATGGTCGGCGGCGATGCCGAGACATTTGAAAAGTGCCTCCCGGTTCTGGACGTCATGGGCGGGCGCATCACCCATGTGGGCGGCAACGGAGCGGGGCAAACGGTCAAGTCCTGCAACCAGGTGCTGGCCGCGGCCACCATGGCGGCCATCGGCGAGGCGCTGGCGATGGGAACCAAGGCGGGAGTGGACCCGGCCAAAATCGTCGAGGTGCTGTCGGCCGGATATGCCCGCTGCGGCTGCCTCGACATCCGTGGAAAGAACATTCTGAAACGGGATTTTGCCCCGGGTTTCAAAAGCAAGCTCCAGTACAAGGACCTCACCCTGGCCATGGAACTGGCGCGGGGCCTCGATGTTCCCATGCCCATCGGCAGCATGGTGACGGAGTTCTACAAGAGCTGCATGGCGGCCGGCGGCGGCGAGGAGGACCACAGCAATGTGATCAAGATCGCCGAACAGTTGGCGCATGTGGAGATCAAGGCCTGGTAATTATCAGCCATAACGGGAATTATTTCAAGGAGACTGTCATGAACACGCCTGTCCTTCATCACACGCACATCCTGTGCCGGGACTTGGAACTGATGCTCAAGTTCTGGACCGAAGCCATCGGCGCCAAGATCGTCCGCCGGAGAAAGTTCTTCGACGACGACGGCGCTGAATTGGATGTCGGCGCGCTTCCCACGCTTCTGTACGTTCGCCAGATCAAACCGGGCGCCCATGAACGGGTTCTGCCGTGCCTCGGCTACGATCATGTGGGCATGGCGGTCAAAGACATGGATACGGCACTGGAAAAGATACTCCGGCACCCGCTGGCATCCTTGCACGTGAAGCCGGGCATGGCCGGAACGCTGAAATATGCCTTTGTCAAAGGACCGGACGACATTCTGGTGGAACTGTTGCAGGAAACCGCCGCCCGGTAAAGCCGCACCTCCAAGCGGAAGCGCGTGACACCCGGGTTTTCGTGGCCTGTGGTTCATGCGAAACAATAACTTCATTCAATCAGAGGAGTTTTTCAATGAGGTCTCTCAAGTACGTTTTTTCGGCTTTCGCTCTGTGCCTGGCACCCTTGTTCCCGGCCGACGCGGCAGACAAATATCCGTCGAAACCGGTTCAAATCGTCGTTCCGGGCGCTCCCGGCGGCGACACTGATTTTTGGGCCCGTATCATCACCAAGAACATGTCGCAGTACCTTGGCGAACAGGCCATCGTCGTCAACGTGGCCGGCGGCGGCGGGACCATCGGATCCGCCAAGGTGAAGGATTCCGCTCCGGACGGTTACACCGTCCTGATGTATCATCCGGGCATGCTCCTGCAGACGGTTACCGGCAGCACAAAATACGGGATTGACGACTTTGAAATGGGCGCCATCAGCGTGGTGGACGACAGCATGGCCTTGATTGTCAACGCCGAAAACAAGAACCTGCCCGATCTGGCGGCTCTTGCCAACGCCATCAAGGAAAAGCCCGGCACTCTGCGGTTCGCTGCGGATACCGGCGGTTATGCGCACTTTCATGCGTTGACGTTCGAGCAGGTCACCGGCGGCAAATTCAACATCGTTGACGTCGGCGGGCAGGGGCCGAAAGTCGCCGCTCTTCTCGGCGGTCAGATTGACACGATGAGCGCGCCTCTCAATACCGTCAAGGGATTCATGGAATCCAAGAAGTTCCGCGCTCTCGGCATGATGTCGGAACAGCGCAACCCTGCATATCCGGATGTGCCCACCTTCAAAGAACTGGGATATGATCTCGTTTTTCCCAAACCCTATTTCCTGGTTTTCCCCAAAGGCACGCCCGAGTCGGCCATCGACACGTTCAACGAGGCTCTCATCAAGGCGCTGAAAGACCCTGAGATGTTGAAATCTCTGGAGAATGACAACGTGCAGGCTTCCGGGTTGGCCAAAGAAGAGATGCGCGCTTACCTCACGAAAATGCAGGAAGGCTTCCAGAAAACTTACGACGCTTATCGCAAAAGCCAGACGAAGTAAGTGTCGCCGAACATCCCTGTCATAACGAAAACCGGGGAAATCTCTTCCCCGGCACGCCGAAAAGGAGGGGCCAATGGACCGTGATATCCTTTCATATTCTGTCTTCCTGGCATTCAGCTTAATCTTCCTGTATTTTTCTTTCGGCATTCAGTCTTCAGTCGCCAGTCTTGCGAGTTCGGCGGTGTTTCCGCGCCTCATCCTGACGCTGATGGCCGGGCTTGCGAGCGTCGGATTATATGGCGCCATCAAGAAGAAGCACCCGAATCCCCTGCCGAAAATCCAGGCGCCCTTCTATTTCATTCTGGCGCTGGTTTTCGTCTTCGTGGTTGCATTCAAATACATCGGCTTCGTTCCTTCAGCGACAGCGTTCATCGTCATCATGTCGGTTTACATGTCGCAAAACCGTACCCCGAAAAATATCGCGTTCGTCCTTTGCGGAGCATTTTGTGCAACGTTTGCCGTCCAATACTTGTTTATGAACGTCCTCTACTTTGTGCTTCCGTAAGCACAACTGCCGGGCACATTTCCTGCGAACGAACCACGGGAGTATAATATGGAACTGTTCATTACAGCTTTTTTGGCCCTGTTGAACGTCAAAATTCTTTTCCTTATGGCTCTCGGGATCATCGTCGGTCTGATTTTCGGGTCGATTCCGGGCCTTACGGCCTCGATGGCTGTCGCTTTGATCCTGCCGATGACCTACGGGATGGAAACTGTTACCGGGATGTCCTTCCTGATCGCTCTCTATGTCGGCGGCATCTCCGGTGGCCTCCTGTCCGCAATTCTGCTCAACATCCCCGGCACTCCAGCCTCCATCGCCACATGTTTCGACGGCAACCCGATGGCCAAACAGGGTAAAGCCGGTCTGGCGCTGGCAACGGGCATCTTTGCCTCTTTTGTCGGCGGCATCATCGGCAACATCATCCTGATTGTATTTGCGCCACCTTTGGCCAATCTGGCAATCAAATTCTCCCCCTACGAGTATTTTGCCGTCGGTTGTTTCGCCATTACGGTGCTTGCAACCCTTTCGTCCGGTTCCTTCATCAAAGGTCTTCTGTCCGGATGTCTCGGCATGTTTGCCTCCATGTTCGGCATGTCGCCCGTGGACGGCGTCATGCGTTTCACCTTTGACCTGGATTTCATGGCCGCCGGATTTGCCTTCCTGCCCGCCATGCTTGGCGCCTTCGCCCTGTCCGATATATTTCAGGACTTTGCCGCCGGCACATTCAGGGACCGTACAACCGTCAAAACCGTCGATATGGGGGAATACAAAATCAACTTCGCTGACATGATGCGTCAGAAACTCAATTTCATCCGGTCCGCCCTGCTTGGCACCTTCATCGGCATTCTGCCCGGTATCGGCGGCACAACGGCCAGTATCATCGCCTACAGCGAGGCCAAACGCGCATCCAAGCACCCCGAGAAATTCGGCACCGGGATATCCGACGGCATCGTCGCTTCGGAAGCCTCCAACAATGCGTGCGTCGGCGGCGCCATGGTGACCATGGTGACTTTGGGCATCCCGGGAGATGTGGTCACGGCAATTCTCCTGGGCGGCCTGATGATTCACAACGTTCAGCCCGGACCCCTGCTGATGGTGACGAATCCGGAGATCATCTATGGTCTTTTTGCCGCGCTTTTTTTGTCGAATATTCTTTTCTTCGTCATCGAATACAGCGGTGTGCGCCTGTTCATAAAGGTTCTGAAACTGCAGAAATACTACCTCTACCCGCTCATCATCACCATGTGTCTCGTTGGTTCCTACGTGAACAACAACTCCACGTTTGAGGTGTTCACCATGCTGCTTTTCGGCCTGATCGGATTCCTCATCGTCAGATTCGGCTATTCTCTGCCGTGTCTTGTTATCGGGTTTGTTTTAGGCGGCATGATCGAGACGAATTTTCAACGCGCGATGATGTTTGACAACGGTGATTTGACCCCCCTGTTCACACGCCCGTTCTCTTTGGTTTTCATGGTGCTGACTGTCGTTTCCGTATTTTTCGCCTGGCGCAGAGAGCGGAAACTGGCGGCCCGGGCACGGGCGGCGGAGCAAGGGCCGGAACTGTAAACCGCGTAACAATTCAAGCCAACCGAGGAGTTCATGATGACCGCATACAGCCCGTTCCCCGTCAACCCTTTCAAACAGGGCCTGAAGGACAGAAGAAAAATGATTGGCTGCTGGTGTACTCTTGCCAGTCCCATCACCACGGAGATTCTCGGTCTGGCCGGTTTCGACTGGTTACAAATCGACTGTGAGCATTCGCTGAACGATCCGTTGACCATCGTGCCTCAGCTCATGGCGTTGAAAGACAGTGTCAGCGCTCCGGTGATACGGCCGCCCTGGAACGATACGGTTCTGATCAAGCGTTTTCTGGATGCCGGAGTCTACAATTTTCTGATTCCCTATGTTGAGACTGAGGAACAGGCTCAGGCCGCCGTCGCCGCCACCCGGTATCCTCCGGCCGGCGTACGTGGTCTCGGCATTTTGGTTCGCAGCAGCAGGTGGGCGACCGA
This sequence comes from Methylobacteriaceae bacterium, assembly GCA_031272615.1. Taxonomy (GTDB): domain Bacteria; phylum Pseudomonadota; class Alphaproteobacteria; order Rhizobiales; family Beijerinckiaceae; genus Hohaiivirga. The sequence continues at coordinate 9,803 of JAISTL010000233.1, forward strand.
GCCCGGCTACCTTCAAACCATCAACGACAATATCGCGGTCATCGTGCAGGTCGAGTCGGTCAAGGGGCTGGAAAACGCAGCGAAAATCGCTGCAGTCGACGGCGTGGACGCCGTGTTTTGCGGTCCGGGTGATTTATCCACAACGATGGGACACATCAACAATCCGCATGTTCCTGAAGTGCAGGACGCTATCAGGCATGTTGGGGAAGTCACCGTCGCCGCGGGAAAATCCGCCGCCATTCTCGCCGGGAACAAGGACGATGCCGACCGTTATGCCGGGTGGGGGTACACGTGTATCGCCGTCGGCAATGATGCGGGAGTCTTGCGTAACGGGACGAAGGCCTTGCGGGACACATACAAATAGCCGAATTGTTTTCGCCCGTTGACCGCACCTTTTTTTTGCGCGGCGGCGGGCGAAAGGAGACTGGAGAGAAAAATGAATACAGTTGCAGTGATTTCAACGATGCATGAAGCCGGTTACAAGCTTCTCGAGAGCCGCCCGGACCTTCTCACCGTCAGACGGGTTACCGACGTTTCACCCGAGGGCATACTCCAAGGGGTTACCGGAGTTGAAGCCATTCTGGTTCGGACGCAGCTTCTGCCGAAAGATGTGCTGGAAAAGGCGCCCAATCTCAAGGTCGTGGCGCGTCACGGTATCGGAACAGACAATATCGATGTCGCTTATCTCAGTTCCAGGAGAATCCCCGTCGCAATCGCCACGGATTCCAATGTGACTTCGGTCGCGGAACACTCACTCATGTTCCTTCTGGCATTGGCCAAAGCGTTTCCGGCGGCGGACGCCGCCGCCCGGGCAGGAGACTTCGGCTGGCGGGAAGGACGTCATCCGACGGACGTCGAAGGCAAGAGTATTCTCATCATGGGTTTCGGCCGCATCGGTCAGCGATTGGGCGCCTATTGCCAAGCGCTCGGCATGAAGGTCCTCGCTTATGATCCTTATGTTGAAAAGAGCCCGTTGGCCGGCGTCGACATGGTGAAGGACTTTCGTGAGGTTCTTCCTCAAGTGGATTTCGTCAGCCTGCACATGCCGTTCATGCCGGAGACGAGGAATCTGATCGGGGCGGCGGAACTGAAAGCCATGAAACCGAACGCTTACCTGATCAATGCGGCCAGAGGCGGTATTGTGGACGAGGACGCGTTGAACGCGGCCCTGGACGCGGGAGAAATCGCCGGCGCGGCACTGGACGTGTTCGCCGTGGAACCCCCCGACACGTCACATCCGTTGTTCGCCAACAAAAAAGTTCTGCTCACCCCCCACAGCGCGGCGGCGACAGAAGGAGCGTTCATGCGCATGGCAACCCAAGCGGCGCAAAACATTATCGACTGTCTTGAAGGCAAACTGCAACCGAGGGTTATCGTCAACCGCAAGGCCCTGGGAATGTGAACCGGCTCCCTTTTTCGTTTCGCTGACACTGACCCCAACAAGGAGACTTACACATGGGTACCCCAAAAACCGACCTCGAATTGATTGAACTTCTGAAGCAGTTCGACACGCCGAGCATTACCAACGTTCTGGCGACATACCCCGCGAAAACGGATGTGTGCCTGGGCTTGTACGAACCCTGGTCATCCAACTGGTACACCGACGCCAGCATGAAGGTGGCCTATCCTGAATTGGGCCGCACCGTGGGGTATGCCGTGACGGTGGTCTACGGCTTGCCGGACCCGAGCTTCAACCGCCTCAACTTCGGCCATCTGCTCCGCGCCATGGGCGAATCGCCCAAGCCCATCGTGGTTTGCGTGAAACAGGACCTGCCGGAGGAACTCAAGAGGAAAAACGGCCTGGCCGGAGGCCAGATGGTCACCGCCATGAAATCCGCCGGCGCCGTGGCCATGATCACCGACGGCCCCTCCCGCGATATCGACGAGATCCGTGATATGAAGTTTCAATACATGATGGCGGGCCAGAGCGCGGGGCACGGACCGCTTGCCGTCAAGGCCGTCAACGTGCCGGTGCATCTTGCCGGAATGGACGTCGCGCCCGGCGAAATCATCCATATGGACGAAAACGGGGCGGTCAAATTCCCGGCGAAGTATCTCGCCGATGTCTACGAGCGCGCCCTGCTCATTCAGAAGCAGGAGAGCGAGAAGATGGCGGCCATGGCCGCAACCAGCGACATTGACGAACTGGTTCGGCTGATGACCGGGAAAAGCGACAAATACTGAACTTTGCGGACAGCGTTTTGCCCCCTTTCTCCCTAGCCCTTATTACCCCTCTCGTCGGGTCGGAAGGGGGCGAAACGTTGGTGGTGTCACCTGCAGGATATGAAGGATGTCATGAAAATCGTCGTGCTCGATGGATATACGGAAAACCCCGGAGATTTGAGCTGGTCGCCCTTCGAGGCGTTCGGCGGGGTGACGGTGTATGACCGTACCCCGGCGGCCGAAATCGCGAAGCGCATCGGCGACGCTCAAATCGTCATCACCAACAAAACTCCGATCAAACGGGAGACACTCGCGGCCTGTCCGGCGATACGCTATGTGGGGGTTCTCGCCACCGGTTATGATGTGGTCGACGTCGGCGCCGCCCGGGAGCGGGGCATTGTTGTCACCAACATCCCGGCTTACGGCACCGCGGCGGTGGCACAGTTCGCCATCGCCCTGCTTCTGGAAATCGCCAACCGGGTGGGGCACCACGCCGGGGCCGTGAAAGCCGGACGCTGGGCATCGAACCCGGACTGGTGCTTCTGGGACTATCCACTGATGGAACTTGCCGGAAAAACCATGGGAATCATCGGTTTCGGCCGCATCGGCCAGGCGACGGGCCGCGCCGCCGCGGCGCTGGGTCTGCGCGTCATCGCCCATGACAAATTCCCGAACGATGCCGGGCGTCAAATCGCCGAATACGTGGCCCTCGAGCAGCTGTTCGCCGAGGCGGACATCATCGGCCTTCACTGCAATCTGACGCCCGAAACCAGGGAGATTATCCGCAAGGACACCATCGCCCTGATGAAGCGCGGCGTCATTATCATCAACAATTCACGCGGGCCGCTGATCAACGAGCAGGATCTCGCGGATGCCCTGGAGAGCGGCAAAGTCGCGGCGGCCGGGCTCGATGTGGTTTCCTCGGAACCCATTTCGCCGGACAACCCGCTCCTGAAAGCGGAGAACTGCCTCATCACCCCCCATATCTCCTGGGCATCGGTGGAATGCCGCCGGCGGATTATGGACATGGCCGTCGAAAACCTCGCGGCCTTTGTCAAAGGGCAGCCTGTCAACGTTGTGGGCGGGTGAGTACAGCTCCGGCCCGGCAACCGGCAGACTGTGAGACAACAACGAAAAGACTGTTTTAAACTCTAACGCCCCCGCGCCCCCGCGGGGGTTTTGTTTCGGCGTCCCGCCGCAACAGCCGGCCGGCGGCGGATTTCCGACGTTCGGGCTCCGCGCCGACACGTCTCCCGTGCCGGCGCAATTCACCCGCATCAGCGCGGCCCGTCCATCCTGCGCGCCGCGGCGTCGACGGCCTCGCGGCGGCGGGCCTGGCGTTCGGCGTTTTTGTTGACGAGCGCCTCGACGATGGGGGCGGGAGCGGTTTCCGGGCTCCCGGCGTCATAGGGTGGTTCGGGCGCGTATTCCATGTTGAGCTGGATGCGCCGGGCGGTATCGTCGCCCCACAGCAATCCGG
>JAISTL010000266.1 GCA_031272615.1 Methylobacteriaceae bacterium
ATATCATCGATGGAGTGATGGGTTGAGCCGAGCGACCCATAGGTCACACCCGGATTCAGGCCGAGCATCTTGACGTTGGTCTGGGAATAACAGACATCGTTTTTGACCTGTTCGTTGGCGCGGTTCAACAAAAAAGGCGCGGCATTGGCGGTGAAGACAATGTGCCCGCCCAGCGCCAGACCCGCCGCGACACCAACCAGTGACTGTTCGGCAATACCGACATTGACGACACGCTCGGGGTAGAGTTTCATAAACGGCGAGATTTTTGAAGTCGAAACGGAATCGCTGACAACCACCGCCAGATTGGTTCCATTCTCGACCAGAGAAATCAGGGCGCTTACAACGCCGTCTCGCAGATCGGCTGTTTCATACATGGTCCAACTCCTTCAGCGCCTGCTCCAATTCTTCCGGACTCGGATACTTGTGGTGCCATGCGGGCTTGTTCTCCATGAAAGACACGCCGCGACCCTTGATCGTATTGGCAAGTATTACTTTCGGCTTACCTTTCATTTCGAAAAGGCTTTCTATTGTTTCGATAAGTAGTTTCGGATCATTACCATTTGTGACGGCCACCTCCCAGCCGAAGGAGCGCCATTTTTCATCCAACGGATCGAGATTAATGATGTTTTTGGTGAAATCTCCAAGCTGAAGACGGTTTTTGTCGATGATGAGATAAAGATTGTCCAGTTGAAACTGGGCTCCGGACAATGCCGCTTCCCAATTGGACCCTTCATCCATTTCACCGTCGCCGGTGAGCACGAACACCCGGCCGTCGCGTTTCTGTTTTTTTTCGGCCAGGGCCAGACCGACGCCGATGGGCAAACCGTGGCCGAGCGCTCCGGTGCTGACTGTCACAAGTTCCGGAAGTTTCTGGCGAATCGGATGACCGGCGAGACGTGAGTCGTCCTTGAGATATGTCTCCAGCTCCGCCTCGGGAATCAACCCCGCCTCAACAAGACAGCAATACCAGCCGCCGACCCCGTGGCCCTTGCTCAATATGAACCGGTCCTGCCAGCGAATCGGGTTGATCTCATAGCGCAATAGATTGAAATACAACGATGCCAGGATATCGGTTTCCGACATGTCGGCGCCGGTATGCCCACCCTTGGCGCGGCAATTCATGCGGCAGATGTTTCGGCGGATATTGAGTGCGCGAAACCGGATATCTTCAAACGAGAGAGCAAATGGGTTTCTCATAGCGACACTTTCGCTTTCAATTGCTTTCAAAATGCTATTGATTATTTTTTCCAAATAGTCAATATAAAAAAACAAAAAAAATAATTGCCCCTTTTTTGTAACAGTTAGAAACGGTATAACGACATGGTATGCAACGGTGGAAATCATCGCAAAGTGCTGATGTCCAAAGACGGTGCGCGAGCGGTGTGGAGGTGCCGGATGGAAAACGAGTCAAACAGGCGGGAAGAGAGCCCGGTGACGGCCGGGGACACACGTGTGGAACAACATCAGCGTGGTACACGCCTGTATCAGCGCATTCTCGATGACGGCAGCGCGCGAATCGCCGATCTCGCGCAGGAATTTTCGGTATCGCTGCCGACGATCCGCAAGGACATCGAGGAGCTCGAACGGGAAGGTCTGGTCGAGCGGTCCCGCGGCATGGTGCACCTCAAAACCGCTTCCTACATGATTGACGGTACCGGTCTCACCCATTTGCAGGTTACCGCGAAGAAAGAGGCGGTCGGCCGCAAAGCCGCTTCTCTCATCGAAAACGGTGATGCGGTCATCCTCGATTGCGGCGCGACCGCCACGGAAATGGCAAAAAATCTCGTGTCGCGCCAAAACCTCCGTGTTGTCACCAATGCCTTGAATATCGCCATGATTCTCGGCGCGGAACCGACCAACGCCGTCATGATGACCGGAGGGGTATTCAAGCCTGAAACACTTGCGGTGTCCGGTGAAAAAGCATCGGCTTTTTTTGAGGGAATCTACGCCAACAAACTGTTTCTGGCCGTGGGCGGAATATCCATCGAGGTAGGGATTTCCTACCCCGATTTCATCGATCTGCATGTCAAGAAAGCGATGATATCCGCGGCGGAGCGTGTTTATCTGCTCGCCGATTCCGGGAAATTCGGCGTGCGCCAGTTCGCCACCTTCGGCGCGATGGACAAGGTGCACGCGGTGGTGACCGACAAGAAGCTGGACCAGAAATACGTCAAGTGGCTGCAAGGCCTCAACATCGAAATCATCTATGTGTGAGTGACGGAACGTTTCCGTCGTCCTTTCAGCCCTGAACCGTTCGTTCGTGCTCCGCCCGCAACGGGCGACTCAGGAGCGTATCGATAACGTCGTCAAGAGTTGAGGAGCGGGACAGCAGGGCGTCCACCGCCCGGGCGATGGGCAAATCGATATCGTGTTCCCGGGCAAGCTTCACCAGCACCGGCGCCGTGAACACGCCTTCGGCCAGTCTGCCGCCGCTCGGGTCCGACACATCGGTATTCCGGCCGAGCGCCAAGCCTGTGGAAAAGTTGCGGGAGTGCTCCGACGAGCAGGTCAACAGCAAATCGCCCAGCCCGGAAAGACCCATCAGGGTTTCGGGCCTCGCGCCGAAACGATCGGCAAAGCGCAGCAGCTCGGCAAAACAGCGGGCCATCAACGCCGCCTTGGCGCTTTCTCCCAACCCCTTGCCGACCAACGCGCCGCAGCCGATGGCATAAACGTTTTTCGCCGCGCCGCCGATTTCGACGCCGGTGACGTCGCTGCCGTGGTATACTCTGAAGCTCCTGCCGGAAATCACCTGCGCCAGTTCCCGGGCATGTTCCGCGTCCGCCGCCGCCAGCGTCACCGCTGTCGGCAGCCCGCGCACCACGTCCGCGGCGAAACTCGGTCCGGACAATACGGCCAACCGCTGGGCGGGCAAGATATCGCGGACCACACGGCTGGGCAGCATGCCGCTTTTTCGTTCAATGCCCTTGGCGCACAAAATCAGTGTTGCCGCGTCCGCAAGATTGGGCCGGAGTTCGTTCAGCACCGGACGCAACGCCTGTGTCGGCACGACGACAAACACTATCCGGCAAGCGAAGAGTCCGGCGGCGTCGGTTGTCGGCTCAATCGCCGACGGCAGCCGGACTCCGGGAAGATAGCGCCGGTTTTCCCCGGTTTCGCGCAAATCCTGAACAAGTCCGGCGTCACGCATCCAGTGGATGACGTGGTGCCCTTTTGCAGCCATCACCGCGGCAAGGGCGGTTCCCCATGCGCCGCCGCCGATCACTCCGCAGGGTTCCATTTCCGGCTGTCCTTTCCGCAACAAAAAGGCGCCGGCGGTCAAACCGGCTGGACCTCCAGGACTTCGGGGATGAAGTGGCGCAGCAGGTTTTGAATGCCGAAGCGCAGCGTCGCCGTGGAGGACGGGCACCCGGAACAGGCGCCGTGCATGGCGAGATAGACAATGCCGTCTCTGAATCCCCTGAAAATGATGTCGCCGCCGTCGTTGGCCACCGCCGGGCGCACGCGCTGTTCCAGGAGTTCCTTGATGGTGCGGACAATCTCGGCGTCGGCGGGATCAAAAAACTCTTCCGTCACAACGGAGTCGGGATCGATGGTGTCCTCGAACAGCGGAACTCCGGCCACGAAATGCTCCATGATGGTGCCGAGCACCGCCGGTTTCAGGTTGGCCCAGTCGCCGGATTTCTTGGTCACTGAAATGAAATCGCTGCCGAAGAATACCCCCGAGACTCCCGGAATCGACAGCAGGCTGCGCGCTAAAGGCGACGGCGCGGCGGCGGCTTCGTCCTGTGCTTCAAACACTCCCTGCTCCATGACGACGCGGCCGGGGAGAAACTTCAGGGTTGCCGGATTGGGCGTGGGTTCGGTCTGGATGAACATGGGCAAATCCTCGGACAGTAGCCTTGACAAAAGGGCCTTGAACAACCGGTATCACGACGCGCCGGCCAAATCAACCGGTGCCGCTCTGCCGGACAGGGCGGACGTCCGCCGGAGAATAATCGATCATTGTGGTGAAATCACGCCGGAACCCGGAACTTCCCGGCCTGAACCCGCAGGCCGGAACACACCGGTGCATTCCCGCGGGTTCGAGAGTCTCTTTGTTTGCGCGCCGAAGCGCGTCAGTTCCGGAAGCCGACGATATCCCGCACCGCCCGCATGGTTTCGGCAGCGATGACCTTGGCCTTTTCCGCGCCGTTTTGCAGCACATCGTCGATATAGGCCGGGTCGGCCAGCAAGCGGCGCATTTCGGCGTTGATGGGCGCCAGATGCTCCACCGCCGCATCCGCCAGCGCCGCCTTGAAGGCGGAAAACTGCGTGCCGCCATACTCTTTCAGCACATCGTCCACCGACGTCTGGGTGAGTGCCGCAAAAATCGACACCAGATTTTCCGCTTCCGGACGCCCGGCGAAGCCCTTATGATCGAGGGGCAGGGGTTCCGGATCGGTTTTGGCCTTGCGGATCTTCTGGCGGATGGCGTCCACGCTGTCGGTGAGATTGATGCGGGAATAATCCGAGAGGTCTGATTTCGACATCTTCTTGGCGCCGTCGCGCAACGACATCACCCGTGTCGCCTCACCCTGAATCAATGCCTCGGGAATCGGGAAGTACGCCTCGCCGAAACCGTGAGCAGCAATGGAGTCCGCCCAATCGATGTTGAACTTCTGGGCGATGTCGCGGGTCAGCTCCATGTGTTGTTTCTGGACTTCGCCGACCGGCACATAGTGGGCGCGGTAGAGCAGGATGTCCGCCGCCATCAGCACCGGGTAATCGAACAGACCGACGGAAACGTTTTCACTGTTCTTGCCGGCCTTGTCCTTGAACTGGGTCATGCGGTTCAGCCATCCCATGCGGGCGACGCAGTTGAACACCCAGGCAAGCTCGGCGTGTTCGGCAACCTGACTCTGGACGAAAATCACGTGTTCCTTCGGGTTGATGCCGGTGGCGATATAGGCGGCAGCAACTTCGCGCACATGGGTGCGCAGTTCCGTCGGGTCCGTCCATCGCGCCGTTACCGCGTGCATATCCACGATGCAGTAAATGCACTCGTAAGAGGACTGCAAATCGGCGAAGCGTTTGATCGCTCCCAGATAATTGCCCAAGTGCAGATTTCCGGTCGGCTGCACTCCCGAGAACACACGTTTTTCATACTGCGCCATCAGTTCATCTCCCTGCGGTGGCCTGCTCCAAAGCGCGGCGGGTATCGCGTTTCAAAGATTCACGGCCGAAAACGAACTGTGCTTTATATGATTTTTACGTCGTGTTCCAGAAAGCATTTCGGGCAATTGTGGGAAATCCGGAAAGCCGGAGCGCGGCGTTCTTCAAATTGCCATGTTTTACAGTATACTGCGCACGAATCACGGGAAAGGGAAACAACACCGCCGTAACCGGCCTCACCGGCGACATTTTTCCAAACTGTCACTGGAATTTATTGACGGAATCGGTTATGGCGGGGCGGCTTGAAAAAAGCCGGAAAGCCCGAATGCCATGTTTGAGACCTTGCTGGACGACATCCCGGCAAGGCCGGGAGATGGCGCGGGCATTGTGTGTTTCAATCTCCTGTCGGGATTGATGTTAATTTTGTGAAAGGATCGATCGATGTCGATTACTCCCGAGCGCAAAACCGCGCTCATCAAAGAATATGCCCGCAAAGAAGGTGATACCGGTTCGCCGGAAGTCCAGGTCGCCATCCTGTCGGAGCGCATTGCCAACCTCACCGAACATTTCAAGACTCACAGCAAAGACAACCACTCCCGTCGTGGCCTGTTGAAGCTGGTCTCCCAGCGCCGTTCCCTGCTGGATTACCTGAAAGACACGGATGAAGAGCGTTACAAGACGCTGATTTCCAGGCTTGGCCTGCGTCGCTGACGGACACGCGTCCGATGAGTCGTTTCCCATTTGGAAACTCTGTTTACCGGTGTTTCCGGCTGAATGCCGGAGACATGTCGCATCGGGCCGTTTCGGCTGCCCGATGGAATTGTTCGCAAGCAGACAACTGCTTAACAAAAATGGTGCACCGGTCATTTTGAGTGCGTCATGGCAGGATCGCCAGGGACTTGCGCGGCCGCCCGGAAACTCCGGGTCCGACGTAACCCGTCAGCCGCCGGGTTTGAAGAAGCGTAAACTGTCGGAGAACTCCGGCAGCGGTTCGTTCAGTCCCCGTGGAGTCTCTGGCCGTCTTGCCGATGACGGGCCGGTGTATCGTTGAAAACGATAGGATAGAAAGCGTTTAAGAATGTTTGACATACAACGAGAAGAACTGATGTGGGCCGGACGCAAGCTCGTGCTCGAAACCGGAAGAATGGCCCGTCAGGCTGATGGCGCGGTGCTGGCAACCTATGGTGAAACCACCGTTTTGGCAACCGTGGTTTCGGAAAAGGAGCCGAAGCCCGGAACCGATTTCTTCCCCCTGACCGTGAATTATCAGGAGCGCACCTATGCCGCGGGGCGTATTCCCGGCGGCTATTTCAAGCGCGAAGGCCGCCCCACCGAACGGGAAACCCTGATTTCACGCCTCATCGACCGCCCGGTTCGTCCGCTGTTTCTTGACGGCTATCGCAATGACACCCAGGTGATTGTCACGGTGCTTTCCCATGATCTGGAAAACGACACCGATGTCTTGTCGATGGTGGCGGCCTCCGCGGCTCTCACGCTCTCCGGCGTCCCGTTCATGGGGCCGGTGGGTGCGGCAAAAGTGGCCTATATCAACGGCCAGTACAAGCTCAATCCGCTGATTCAGGAATACGAATCGTCGGATTTAGAACTCGTGGTCGCCGGCACGGGCGATGCCGTGCTGATGGTGGAGTCCGAAGCCAAGGAATTGTCCGAGGATATCATGCTCGGCGCCGTGATGTTCGGCCACAAGCATTTCCAGCCGGTCATCGAAGCCATTGTCCGCCTGGCGGAAAAAGCCGCCCGCGAACCCAGGGACTTCCAGCCCGAAGACCTCTCGGAAATCAAAAAGGCGGTTCTTGCCTTCTCCGAAAAAGATCTGCGCGCCGCTTACCAGATTACCCAGAAGCAGGAGCGCTATGCCGCGGTTGATGCCGTGAAGGAAAAGGTGTTGGCCGAGTTCTGCCCGGAAGAGGGGGAAGCGAAGTTCGATGCCGAAAAGGTGAAAACGGTTTTCCATGATGTCCAGGCTCAAATCGTCCGCTGGAATATCCTGGATGACGGCAAGCGCATTGACGGGCGCGATGTCAAAACCGTGCGGCCGATTGTGGCGGAAGTCGGCGTTCTGCCCCGGGCCCACGGTTCGGCGCTGTTCACCCGTGGTGAAACCCAGGCTTTGGTGGTGGCAACCCTTGGAACCGGTGACGACGAACAGATGATCGATTCGCTGGAGGGAACCTACAACGAGCGCTTCATGCTGCACTACAATTTCCCGCCGTTCTCGGTGGGTGAAACCGGGAGGATCGGTTCGCCGGGGCGCCGGGAAATCGGCCACGGCAAACTGGCCTGGCGCGCCATTCATCCGATGCTGCCGACAGCCTTTGATTTCCCCTATGCCATCCGCGTGGTGTCGGAAATCACCGAATCCAACGGTTCCTCGTCCATGGCCACCGTTTGCGGTTCCTCCCTGGCGCTGATGGATGCGGGCGTACCCATGCGCAAACCGGTGGCGGGCATCGCCATGGGGCTGATTCTCGAAGGTGAACGGTTTGCCGTTCTCACCGACATTCTCGGTGATGAAGACCATCTCGGCGACATGGACTTCAAGGTCGCCGGCACCGCCGACGGCGTGACGTCCCTGCAGATGGACATCAAGATTACCGGCATTACCGAGGAGATCATGCGGGTCGCCCTGAACCAGGCGAAGGACGGCCGGGCTCATATCCTCGGCGAAATGTCCAAGGCGCTGTCCCAGTCCCGCGAAGAGCTGGGCGAATATGCGCCGCGTATCGAGGTGATGCATATCCCGACCGACAAAATCCGCGATGTCATCGGTTCGGGCGGCAAGGTCATCCGCGAAATCGTCGAAAAGACCGGCGCCAAAATTGATATCAACGATGACGGCACCGTGAAAATCGCCTCCGCCGACGTCAAATCCATCAAGGCAGCCTACAACTGGATCCGTTCGATTGTCGCCGAGCCGGAAGTCAACCAGATTTATGACGGCACCGTCGTAAAAATCATGGAGTTCGGCGCGTTCGTCAATTTCTTCGGTTCCCGGGACGGCTTGGTGCATATTTCCGAGCTGGCGCCGCGCCGGGTGGCCAAGGTCACCGACATCGTCAAGGAAGGCGACAAGGTCAAGGTCAAATACCTCGGCAATGACGACCGCGGCAAGGTTCGCCTGTCCATGAAGGTGGTGGACCAGGCGACCGGTGAGGACATCACCGAGAAACTCAAAGCCGAACGGGATGCGGAACGGGCAGCCCGCGACAAGGAACGGCAGGAACAACAACGGCAGCCGCAGCCCACCGAGGAATAACCGGCGCTGAGACGTCCGCATCGCGGTCTTCAACAAAAAACCGCCGGATCGCGGTGTGCGATCCGGCGGAGGTTGGGGCGCCGGAACTCCCATGCTGTCCGGCAGCCCGTTACAGTTCCGGGAACACCCGCTGTCCCTAGAACCGCATGACAAATCCGATACGGCCGGTGACGGCCTGAGAACCGTGGTGGTGCAGCGACCGAGTGGCTTCCACCTCGCCGAAAATGCGATATTTTCCGCTCTTCCACGTGTGACTGACGCCGAGACCCAATCCGCCCCGGTTCCGTTCCCGGGTGCTCTCGATGGACACGCCGGAAACCCTGACCTTCTTCTCGTCGCGGAACTCGTGATAGAGGTTGGCAATGCCGTAGAGCCGCGTTTCGGACATTTCCCCGGCATCGCTGGTCGATGTCCATGTATACGCCGCCTCGATCCCCAGCCGGCCGCGTAAAGAGGCCGTGTCGTCGAGCTCATAGGTGTTGCCGAACCGGTCCTTGAAGCTCCGGAAGTTGATGGTGCCGTAGGTGAGCTGTGCCTGCGGCGTCAACGTGAAGTTCGGCGTGATGTTGAACTCGTGCCCCACCTCGATGGATGCCGCCCAGCCGAAGGCTTTGGCATGATAGGCGAGGGAACCCAGCGCGTCGGCCTGGAGGTCGCTCTCAAACCACATGGCTTTGCCCTGCAGGTCCACATAGGTGCCGTCGTCGTTGTACCACGTCAGTGTGGCGCCCAAGCCGTAGCGGCGCATGTCGAGATCGCCGCTGCCGTATACCGATTTGGTCCTGGTGGTGGAACCGCCGTAGAAGACATTCACACCGCCCATCAGGTGAGAGCCGTTCCTCTCCCACAGCATGCCGTCAAAACCCGAGCGGATTTCCCAGTCATTGGCCGAGGAGGAAACCCCGGTGGTCGAATGACTCGGCCTGAGACTGGTGTGCGAACCGCGGATGTCGGCCCACATGTACATGGGCGTTCCGTCGCTTTTCACCGGCAGCATGATTGGAACGCCGGAAAGGCCGGGGACTCCGGCGAAATCGGGGGACTGGGTGGAACTGATGCTGCCTGTGGTTGCGGGAAAGCCGCCGAACGGCCGCGAGGAGGAGAGCACGTCATAATGGCCGCCCATGCGATGACGGAAGCTTTCCATGTCGACCACCACCCGGGCCATGTTGGATGCATAGGCCTCGGCCACCGGCACAAACGGCTGATAGAGGATCGGTTCGCCGCCACCGCCACCGCCACCACCCGGAGGCGTCGGCAGTGTTGCGCAGCCGTAAACCGGGCAATCCTCAGACCTGAGATACCAGTTGCCGTTGGCGGCGGAAAGGCCATCCTTCTGCAGGGTGTAGGCGTAGGCGCCGGCAACCACCGCCTGGTTGCCGCCCGGCGTCACATAATCCCCGGCGAGGGAAAACGCCCCGCCTGAGTTTCCGTCCACCTGAACGACCATGATGCCGTCGCCGGTAGTCAGCGCCCCGGGTCCGCCGGCATTGGTCACATGCAGCGTCGTGGTGCCCGAGGTATTGCCCCGGACGTGGAGCAGATCGGAGGAAGACGTGTCGTCATTCAGCTCGGCGTGAAGGTAAACGTGTCCGTTGACGCCGATGAAATCGTTCTCGACCGTAAGCGTGGTGAACATCCCGCCCGACGGGGCAATGAACCTCACCGCGGAGTTGTTGAGGGTGAGGTTGGTGAGATTGCCGGACGCGTCGGTCCATTCCGAGCCGTTGTTCATGGTCAGATTGAAGATGGAGTTGGAAGCGGGTGTGGAGGAGAGACCGTTGAATCTGGAATGGTCGGCCGTCACGTTCATATGTGTTGACGCGCCGCCCATGTTCGAGAGAATGAAGGCTACGCCCCTGCCGTTGTTCATGGTGGAGTCGGTGAGGAAAACGTCCAGGTCCCCCACCAGCAATTCGATACCGGTTCCGGAACTGTTGAAGGTTGAACCGGTGGCCTCGACCTTCATGGTGTAGGCGGCCCCGGTGGGTTCATTGGCGCGAATCGCATAAGCGTTGGTCCCGCCGGTGACAGTCATCGTCGTATTGGTCAATGAGACATACGGTTGCAAGGTGTTGGAGCCATTCAAAACAAGGAACATGCCCATTGCCGTTGTTACCGCCGTGACATTCCATGTGGAGCCGCCGGAGAGCGTGACACGCGCGTCTCCTTCGACAAACATGCCTTGGGCGGACATGGTAGTGCCGGTCACATCGAATTCAGCCGGGCCGGAAAAGACGGCGGTTCCGCCGGTGGACACGGAAAGACCGCGCGCACCGGTTTCACCGGTGACCCGAAGGTTCGAGGTGCCCGTGACGGTAAGAGTGCCGCCGGTTTCATAACCGTATGCCTGCCCGGCGGGGGCGCTGACGGTTCCACCGACGTTGTTGAGTGTGACGGCCGAGGTGGCGCCCTGGACAGTTACGCCGTGCACCCTGTTTCCGGAGAGATTGAGTTGGACGGTTCCGTTGGCGGTGATGGTGGCGTTGTTACCGGTGGCGAGCATGCCCCATTCGTCGTTGGTCACCGAGCCGGAAACCGGCTGGATGGTGATGGTGGCGTCATCCAGCGTGATGTGGTTGTTCGTGCCTTCGGCACCGACAGCGTAAAAGTTCGAGAGCCCTTGGGAAGTATACATGGTGACATTGGTCGCACCGGTGAAGATGATATTTGAATTGGCGTAATACGCCGAAATGCCCCGCCCCCAGTCCGACGTCAGCGTTATACTGACATTATTGCCGGTAATCGTTCCGCCGTAGCGGGCCTTGATTCCGTTCTTTTCCCGGTTGGCGATGCCTTGGGTGCCGACGAGAACAGCGCCGCTGCCGAGATCGATGATTCCGCCGCTTTCAGCGATGACAACGCCGTCGGTATCGAAAAGAGCGGTGGAGGTGGCGTGAAGATTGTCGCCGATGGTCAGAATGCCAGTGCCCTGGGCATGAACGATGGTGCCGGTGCCTGAAATCGTCGTGTCGGCGGGCAGTGTGCAGGGTCCGGAGTTGCAAATCGCCTGAGCGTCGGCAGGGGTGGCGCTGAATGCACTCAGCGCCACCGAAGCGAGAAGCGCGGCGAAAAGTCGTCTCCCGGTCGAAAAACGGGAATCCCGGCAGCAAGTGAGAAATGAGTCCATGGGTCAGTCCAAAATCGAAGGGGTCCGTCATGATTGCTCCGGCTGACGGCACCCTCGGCATGCGGGTTGTTGGTGACTAACATTAACTAATCGTAATAAGATGGTCAAGTGAATTCGTAAAACAACCGGCGGAAAAACATTGAATATGACCTGAATCGTTAACGAATACCTTCAATATTTCGCCACAGTTTCCGGGAGACATAACATTACGTATTGGAAATATTATGATTTTGAAATACCTGGTTCTGATTCGAACTTTTTCCTCAAACCCGACAACAAAGATTATTTCTCTTCGCGCCGTGTCTCACATCCGCATTGTCCGTTGTTTCAGTATCTGAACCGCGAGGTCGTGCCATTCGCGGATATCGCTCAGTTTTTCCGCCCTCAGCTCGGTCAGGCTGAAGTGGAAGGCGTAGGCGATGTCGGCGGCGAGTCCGCGCCAGTTTCCCCAAGTTCCGAGAATAAAGGGTCGAGCACCGCCCGAATTTTCTTGATGTCGGAGGCCGGGATACGTCGGATGACATCCATCGACAACCCGGTATGATTGGCGAGCAGCGCCATCATGGCCGCGATTTCGTTGTTTTCCTTCTGCATCACCTTGGATGACGCCTCGATATCGCCCAGCGTCGGCTCATCGATGTCAAGCTCCGTGATGAGCCTGTCGCCATCCTTAATAGGTTTTTTCAGTATGATTTTTGCCATCGGTTTCTCCGGTAAAAAACCCGGCGCCCGGCCGGTGCGGTTGCGGTCACATGTCACCCGAACAGCGACAGGATCATCCTCAGCGCCTCGGTGACGGCGTCAACTCCGGGGGTCGGAACTTCGGTGAGTGTCACGGTGTGTTCGACAACGTAGCCGACGCCGGTGGGCGACAGGTATTTGTGCGCCTTGGACACCGAGGCCACCGCGTACCAGCCCAGAACGGCTCCGTCGCCGCGGGCCAGGCGGAAGCGTTCGCCGTCACGGGCCATGTCGCTCAGGGTCTGCAGCGAATCCAGCCCGCCGCGGTGAAACGGCAGCACCTGCCCGGTGATCCCGCAGACCTTTCCCGGATATGTCTGAACTATTCTATAAAACGGAATTTCGGTATGGGTTATGGTTCGTTGCGAAATGACGGAGATTTCACGAAACTCCGTTGGATAATCGGAATTTGCGCCCCGGAGTTACCAGCCAAAATATATAAAATCTCGCGTGAATCCCGACATAACTTATTGATATTTAAAGTATTAAAAAAATTTGTACGTTTTATCAAAATTTCGTTTGACAAATCCGTATAATTCGATAAATTAGCATTCGTTCGATATTTAGAACACAACGGAGCGTGCCATGATAATGCTTTTGTCCATGCGATGTTGTGCCGGCTGAACCTTCAAGCAAACGCGATGGTCCCGGCGCTGACACCCGTCAAGTCCGGGCATGATTTTCTCACATAACCGGTATTGTCCACCCCTCTTGAATGTGCGGGAAACGGGAGCGCTCATCCCGGTTTCCGACACAGCCGAGCTTTGCTGTTTCCTGCGGGAAACAACACAGCCCTTTCCCTCTGAACTCGTGCTGCAACGGCGAATTTCACGGGCACTGCCGCGGCGGCGCGGGTTCAGGGGGAAACAGGACACCGGCGCGCTCGCTTATCCGGACACTTCCCCCTGAAATTCCCCTCATTTTGGAGATACTCCATGACAAACCGTTTTACATCCCTGCTCATCGGGGTCGCTTTGGCTGCCTCCCTGATATCCAACGGCGCCGTCCAGGCCCAGATCCCCGATCCCGTCCGCGTCGGCGTGCGCGGCGGCGTCGACGAGCTGATTTGGGAGGTGATTGCCCAGGAAGCGAAGAAGGCCGACATCAATGTTGATGTGGTCGTCATCTCGGCCAGCGTCAGCCCCAATGAAGCCTTGAACAACGGCGATCTCGAGGCCAATTCCTTTCAGCACATTCCCTTTCTGAAGGATCAGATCAAGCAGCGCGGTTACAAGCTTGCCGTTGTCGGCAACACTTATATTTCCCCCATCGCCTTCTACACCAAAAAGAACTTCAAATCCCTCGGCGACCTGCCGGAGGGCGCCAAAGTCGGCATTCCCAATGATCCCTCGAATCAGACCCGCGCTCTGGTGGTGCTGCGGGACGCCGGGCTCATCACGCTCACCGACGAGTTTGACCCGTTCGAGGGTACGGCGTCTTTGAACGACGTGACCTCCAACCCGAAAAAACTGGAGCTCACCGAGGTGGCCAGCGCCGTGCTCGCCCGTTCCCTCGAGGATCTCGACGTGGCGGCCATTGTCAACAGTTACGCCTATGAGGCCGGTCTCATCGCCACCCGGGACGGCATCGCCGTCGAAAAGAAGGACAACAACCCCTATGTCAACATTCTGGTTGTCCGCGAAGCCGACAAGGACGCTGCGTGGGCCAGGGACCTGTTGAAGGTTTATCAGTCCGAGCCGGTGTGGAAATTCATCGGCGAGAAATTCCAGGGTTCGGTGATTCCCGGATTCTGACGGTTCGTGCATGAGTTGGCCCGGGAGCGATGTGCGTGTCGCCGGCACCCGCTCCCGGCGCCGCTTCCCCAATTTCCGCGGTGTGAAACGTGAGGCATGACGATGGGTCTGCAATCCGTGTTCAGAAAGAGCAATGTCGTGCTGCTGTCCGAGGTCGGCGCCCGGTTCCGCAAACCTCTTCACCGTGCCGCGGTCGATACGGACCCGTCGCCGGTGCATATCCGTTTTGAACACCTGCATAAACGCTACTCCGGAATCGGCGATACCGTCGCCCTGAAGGATATCTCCTTCGATGTCCACCGCAGCGATATCTTCGGCATCATCGGCCGCAGCGGCGCCGGAAAATCGACCCTGCTGCGGTCCGTCAACATGCTGGAAAAACCGACCTCCGGCAGGGTTTCCATTGACGGCATCGATATCGGCACGTTGAGTGAAGAGGTGCTGGTTGCCCGCCGCCGCCGCATCGGCATGATTTTCCAGCATTTCAACCTTCTGTCCGCCAAAACCGTCCGCGACAATATCGGCCTGCCGCTGAAAGTTGCCGGCGCCGACAGCAACGCTGTCCGCCGGCGGGTGGATGAACTGCTGGAGATGGTCCATCTCACCGAAAAGGCTGACGTCTATCCGGCGAATCTCTCGGGCGGGCAGAAACAGCGGGTCGGCATCGCCCGCGCTTTGGTGCACAACCCGGAAATCCTGTTGTGCGACGAGGCGACCTCGGCTCTCGATCCGGAAACCACGCTGTCGATTCTCGAACTGTTGCGGGAAATCAACGAGAAACTCAAAATCACCATTGTGCTCATCACCCACGACATGTCGGTGATCCGCGCCGTCTGCCACAAGGTGGTTGTGCTGGACCAGGGAGAAATCGTCGAACAGGGAGATGTCTGGACGGTGTTCGGCAACCCCGTCGCCGAAGCGACGCGCGCGCTTCTCAGCCCCTTGAAGCGCGATTTGCCCGATGATCTGAAATGCAAACTGACGGATGACATCACTCCGGATTACCCGGCGCGAGCACTCCTCAGTCTGACGTTTTCCGGGGAAGACCAAAGCGACGGTCTGTCGCTGGCAAATCTTCTTTCCGTCGCCCCTGACATGCGGCTTCTCCACGGCGGCCTTGACCGCATCCAAGGGCACTCCCAGGGAACGCTGCTGGTTTCGGCGCCGGCGGAAACACTGGATACCCCGGCCCTGCAATCCCTATGCTCCGCCAATCGTGTGAAGGTACTCGGTTATGTCCCTGACGATGTTTGACCGTTATGTGCGCGCTCTCAACGAAACCCTTTTGATGGTGGGCGTCTCCAGCGTCATTGCCATCACCTGCGGCCTGCTGCTGGCGGTGACTCTCGTCGTCACCGCGCCCGGCGGACTCTACCCGAAACCCACTTTCAACAAGGGTCTCTCAATTATCGTCAACATGTTCCGCTCGGTGCCGTTCATCATCCTGCTGGTGGCGCTCATCCCCTTCACCCGTTTTGTCGTCGGAACAACGCTTGGAACCTGGGCGGCCATCGTGCCGTTGTCCATCAATCTCATTCCGTTTTACGCGCGCATCGTTCAGGTCAGCCTGCTGGAAGTCGACAAGGGCCTCATCGAGGCGGCCCACGCCATGGGGCTGAAGCGCCGCCACATCATCTGGCACGTGCTGTTGGCGGAATCCCTTCCGGCGATTATCGGCGGCATGACGGTATGCGTCGTGGTGATGATCGGGTCTTCCGCCATGGCCGGGGCGGTAGGCGCCGGCGGTCTCGGCGACCTGGCCATCCGCTACGGCTATGAACGCTATGAAACCAAAGTACTATTTGACATCATCATCATTCTCATCGTCATGGTCACCATCGTCCAGTTTACCGGCGAAAAACTGGCGCGATTGGTCGATCATCGCTGATGCCCCGGACATTCGAGGCGACTCCACTGCCGCCGATTTGCTCAACACGAGAAAACACAGGAAAATACCATGACATCACCTGACAGCGGCACGGATATCCCGCCCGGAACACTGCTGAATATCGACGCCTCCCGCTATCTGGGAGTGGCTCCCATCCGGCGGGTTGCGCCTGACTGGCGTATCGTCGTCACTGAACGCACCTTTCCGCCGCGCCCGGACAATCCGCAGGCCGACTGGCTTCCCACCATCGTTGTGCCGGCGTTGAAACTCATCGTGGAAGATCGCGGACCGGCGCGCGCCTTCGCTTCCATCGGCACCGGAACGGGGGTGGATATTCTGGCGGGCATAGAGCTGCTCGGCGCCGAAGTGGTCGGGGCCACCGACGTCTTCCCCGATATCACCGATGCCGCCGAATGGAACATCCGGCAGAATCTGCTGCCGGAACACCCGGTGGAGGTGCATGTCGGGCACGGCGACCTGCTGGAACCCCTCGCCGGTAAGGGATTGAAATTCGATATCATCTACGAGAACCTGCCCAATATCCCGTTGCCCGAAACCGCCGGCTCTCTGGAAATCAGGCGCAATTCCTCGAATTTCGTGCCGCCCCGCCCGGAGGAGGTGCCGCAGTTTGCCCGTGACTGGTTTCTTGCCCTGCATTACATCGCCCTGCTTCAGGCCCGGGAATTCCTCACGGACGACGGGTTCGTCATTTCGACCCTCGGCGCGCGTATCCCTTTGGAGTATCTTGAACGCCTGTCCCGTGCCGCCGGGCTTGCACCGAGCTTTCTTTATTATTCCTGGAAAGCCCAAGCCGGAGGTGAAGAGGTTCTTCCTTCCTACACCGGTTTTGAAGCCGCGGGTCTCGGGCCGTTTTACTATTACCCCGTTGACGCGCTGGAAAAAGCTTTTAATGGTGTGACGGCGCGGGAATCGGGAGTACGGGCTCTCGACATCGAAAAGGAACTGCTGCCCCATCGTCTCACCGCAACCCAGGCGTGGGAGGCATACCGTAACGGCCATCGTATCGGTCATACGGTGGCAGTGTTGAAATCGGCACGGGAGTAACCCATGGACGCCCTGACGGCGGAGAGCTTGACCAACCTTGTGGATGCTGTGACCGGCCGGTATGCGGCCAAAGGCGGCGAATCCGAGCGCATCCGGCGGGAAATTGCCCTGGTGCTGGGCCATGTCCGCGAAGCGCGGCAACGACCGCCCTCGGTGCGCCGGTTTGAGCGCCACGGTGTGACGGACTACGTCGACCAGGCCGTTGCCGCCGCCCGCAAAACCGCGCCGGAGCTGGCGGCGACGCTGGAGCCCGTCGCCGCTGAACTCTATTGGCGCTACGGCTATTCACCGCGCCCGGACGCGCCGGGCCTGGAAAATGCCATGGCGTGGACGGAACTTGTCGGGCCCGGGCACTACTGGCATTCCGATGATGTCTGTCTCGGCCTGACGTTGATTGCGCCGCACAACCTCTACCCCGACCATTATCATCCGGCGGTGGAGCTTTATACGGTGGTGGCGGGGGAATCCGACTGGACTCTGGAAGGCGTGACCACGCGGCGGTTTCCCGGTGACCGCATCCTGCATGAAAAAAACGCCGTCCACGCCATGCGCAGTTTCGATGAACCGCTGCTCGCCATCTACTCATGGACCGGCGACGTGCTCTCGCCGTCCAGGTATGCGGGTTTGTGAACACTGCAGCGATGATGGCACTGGGCTTGGAACACCTGGACGAAGAGTTTCAAATGACGATTCACCACATCTGAAGCCACCTCCGGTGAGCGCCCGACGTTTCCCTTTCCCGTATTTTTCACTTGCAAAATATGGGCACGCCCCCCATAGCATGGGCCGCAAAACAAGGGATAGTCCATGAAATTTCTTGATCAGGCCAAGGTCTATATCCGTTCCGGCGATGGCGGCGCCGGATGCCTGTCGTTCCGCCGGGAAAAGTTCATCGAGTTCGGCGGTCCTGACGGCGGTAACGGCGGCAATGGCGGCGATGTGCGGGTGGAGTGTGTCTCGAACCTCAACACCCTGATTGATTATCGTTACCAGCAGCATTTCAAGGCGGCGACCGGCGGCCACGGCATGGGCAAGAACCGCTCCGGGGCCAAGGGCGCCGACGTGGTGCTCAAAGTGCCCGAAGGCACACAGATTTTCGACGAAGACGGGGAAACCCTGCTGGCCGATCTCACCGAACCGGGTCAGCAGGTGGTGTTGGCCAAAGGCGGTAACGGCGGTTTCGGCAACGCCCACTTCACCACATCCACCAACCGCGCGCCGCGCCGGGCCAATCCGGGCCTGCCGGGAGAGGAGCGCTGGATTTGGCTGCGTCTGAAACTGATTGCCGATGTCGGCCTGGTCGGCCTGCCCAATGCCGGGAAATCGACCTTTCTGTCCGTTGTGTCGTCGGCGCGGCCGAAAATCGCCGATTACCCGTTTACCACCCTGCATCCCGGCCTGGGCGTCGCGTCGGTCTACGGCAGCGATGTTATCATCGCCGACATTCCCGGGCTGATTGAAGGGGCGCACGAAGGCGCCGGCCTGGGCGACCGGTTTCTCGGACATGTGGAACGGTGCCGGGTGTTGCTGCACCTGGTGGACGGAACCTGCGAACACGCCGGAAAGAATTATCAAACCGTACGCGGGGAACTGGAAGCCTATGGTCACGGCCTGTCGGAAAAACCGGAAATCGTCGCCTTGACCAAAGCCGACGCCCTGGATGCCGAAACCGCGAAAAAACAATTGGAACGGCTGCGGCGGGCTGCTAAAATCAAGCCGTTTCTTCTGTCGTCGGTTTCCGGTGAACACGTGGACGATGTACTGCGGGCGCTCCACCATGAAATGCAGGCCGTCGCGGAGCAAAGCCGCGAAAACCAACCCGCCGGAGAATGGCGGCCGTAACCGGAACCGTTGAGTCTTTGAACTGGACACATCATGAGCGAGCACCCGCACATTCCGAAACTGGAGAGTTTTCATCGAATTGTAGTCAAAATCGGCTCGGCGTTGCTGGTGGATCAAAACCGCGGCCGGTTGAAACACGCCTGGCTTGCCTCGCTGGTGGAGGATATCGCCGAGCTGATGGGCGGGAAGCGTGAGGTGATTGTCGTGTCCTCGGGCGCGGTGGCGCTGGGGCGCACGACGCTGAAACTGCCCAAGGGTTCGCTGAAGCTGGAAGAACATCAGGCAGCGGCGGCCGTCGGACAGATATTTCTGGCGCGCTTCTGGTCGGAAAGCCTTGCTCATCATGACATCACGTCGGGGCAGGTGCTGTTGACGCTGCAGGATACCGAGGAACGCCGCCGTTATCTCAATGCCCGCGCGACCGTATCACGTTTGGTGGAACTCGGCTGTGTCCCGGTGATCAACGAGAACGATACCGTCGCCACCAACGAGATTCGTTATGGTGACAACGATCGCCTCGCCGCCCGGGTCGCCACCATGATCGGCGCGGATTTGCTGGTTTTGTTTTCCGATATCGACGGGCTCTATACCGCGCCGCCCCATCTTGACCCGACCGCCCGGCATATTCCGGTGGTGGAGAAAATTACGCCGGACATCGAAGCCATGGCCGGGGACGCCGCCTCGGAACTGTCCCGGGGCGGCATGCGCACCAAAATCGATGCTGCCAAAATCGCCGTCAGCGGCGGCACCCACATGGTGATTGCCGACGGTCGCATCAAGAATCCGTTGAAAGCCATCCGTTCCGGCGCGCGCTGCTCCTGGTTTCTCACCTCCTCCAACCCGGTGACCGCCCGCAAGGCGTGGTTGGCCGGCGCCCTGGAGCCGCGGGGAACCTTGGACATCGATGCCGGGGCGTTGAAAGCGTTGCATTCCGGCAAAAGTTTGCTGCCGGTGGGTGTGAAGGGAGTCACGGGCGGGTTCACCCGCGGCGATGCCGTGGATATCCGGCATAACGGCATAGTTGTCGCCCACGGGCTTGTGGCGTATAACAGCGACGAAGCCCGGGCCATCGCCGGGCGCGCCAGTGGGGACATCGAAGGGATTCTCGGTTATCCCGGGCGTTCGGAAATGGTACACCGGGATGATCTCGCCGTGGTATCGGGATGACAGGAATCGGGAGTGAGACAATGACAACATCGGTTTCCGCCCTGATGGCCGACATCGGCGTCCGGGCCCGCGCCGCCGCCCGCGATATCGCTCTGGCGGACGGCGCCTTGAAAAACCGCGCTCTTCATGCCATGGCGCAGCAACTGCGGGACTCCGCTTCGGCAATTCTCGATGCCAACCGCGAAGATCAGGCGGAGGGGACCGCTCTTTCCGAGTCCTTCCGTGATCGCCTGATGCTGAACGGGAAACGGCTCGAAGCCGTCGCCGCCGGTGTTGACGCCGTTGCCGGGCTTGCCGACCCGGTGGGCCGGGTCCTGGCCGAATTCCAGCCCGCCAACGGGTTGCGGATTGAGCGCGTCTCGACGCCGCTGGGTGTTGTCGGCGTGATATTCGAAGCGCGTCCCAATGTCACCGCCGATGCCGGGGCCTTGTGTCTCAAGGCGGGCAACGCCTCCATCCTGCGGTCCGGGTCCTCCAGTTTCCGCACCGCCGCAGCCATTGCGGCGGCGCTGGGGCGGGGCCTTGAAAGTGTCGGCTTGTCGCCGGATATCATACAGCTGGTTCCGACAAAGGATCGCGATGCCGTCGGCGAGATGCTCAAAGGCCTTTCCGGCAACATTGACGTCATTGTTCCGCGGGGCGGCAAAAGCCTGGTGGCGCGGGTTCAGGACGAGGCGCGGGTTCCGGTGTTTTCGCATCTGGAGGGCATCTGTCACACCTATGTGCACCAGGCGGCAGACCTCGACATGTCCCTGAAGGTGTTGCGCAACGCCAAGCTGCGGCGCACCGGCATCTGCGGCGCCACCGAAACCCTGCTGGTCGATGAAGGGTGTGCGCCCACCCACCTGGCGCCGCTGGTTCAAATGCTGCTGGATGCCGGCTGTGAAGTGCGCGGTGACGAACGGACCAGACAGGTCGACCCCCGGGTCACGCCGGCCGTCGAGGAGGATTGGAGCGCCGAATATCTGGCGGCTGTCATTTCCGCCAAGGTTGTCAAAGACATCCATGAGGCGGTGGACCACATCGAGCACTACGGCTCCCACCACACCGACGCCATCATCACCGCCGATGAACAGGC
>JAISTL010000339.1 GCA_031272615.1 Methylobacteriaceae bacterium
GACAACGTTTCGCCCAAGGCCCATACGGCGGGCGAACCGTGGTTGACCCCGGAGGGGATTCCCGTCAAATCCCAATACGGCAACGACGACATCAAATCCCTCGACTTCCTGGACGGCTATCCCGGCCTGCCGCCCTTCGGCCGCGGCCCCTACCCGACCATGTACGTCACCCGCCCGTGGACGATCCGCCAGTACGCCGGGTTCTCGACGGCCGAGGATTCCAACGCCTTCTACCGCCGCAACCTGGCGGCCGGGCAGAAGGGGCTTTCCGTCGCCTTCGACCTGGCCACCCACCGCGGTTACGATTCCGACCATCCGCGGGTTGCCGGCGACGTCGGCATGGCGGGGGTCGCCATCGACTCCATCTATGACATGCGCACGCTGTTCGACGGCATTCCCCTCGACCAGATGAGCGTGTCGATGACGATGAACGGCGCGGTGCTGCCGATTATGGCGCTCTACATCATCGCCGCCGAGGAACAGGGCGTTGCCCCGGTGAAGCTCGCCGGAACCATTCAGAACGACATTCTGAAGGAGTTCATGGTGCGCAACACCTACATCTATCCGCCCAAGCACTCGATGCGCATCATCTCCGACATCTTCGCCTACACCTCCAGGAATATGCCGAAGTTCAACTCCATTTCGATTTCCGGTTACCATATGCAGGAAGCCGGTGCGACTCAGGACCTCGAACTGGCCTATACCCTGGCGGACGGCGTCGAATACATCCGCGCCGGCATCGGCGCCGGATTGTCGGTGGATCAGTTCGC
Source organism: Methylobacteriaceae bacterium (assembly GCA_031272615.1). Lineage (GTDB taxonomy): Bacteria > Pseudomonadota > Alphaproteobacteria > Rhizobiales > Beijerinckiaceae > Hohaiivirga. The sequence goes on from JAISTL010000339.1 coordinate 771, forward strand.
GCCGCGCCTGTCGTTCTTCTGGGGCATCGGCATGAACTTCTTCATGGAAGTGGCGAAGCTGCGCGCCGCCAGACTGCTGTGGGCCAAGCTCGTCAAGGGCTTCAACCCGCAGAACGACAAGTCTCTGCCGCTTCGGACCCACAGCCAGACCTCCGGCTGGTCGCTGACCGCCCAGGATGTGTTCAACAACGTGACGCGGACCTGCCTCGAAGCCATGGCCGCCACCCAGGGGCACACCCAGTCGCTGCACACCAACGCGCTCGACGAGGCCATCGCGCTGCCGACGGACTTCTCCGCCCGCATCGCCCGCAACACCCAGCTGTTCCTGCAGCTGGAGAGCGGCACCACCAAGATCATCGACCCGTGGGGCGGCAGCTTCTATGTGGAGAAGCTGACCAACGACATCGCCCAGAAGGCGTGGCAGCACATCCGCGAAGTCGAGGAACTCGGCGGCATCGCCAAGGCCATCGAGGCCGGCATTCCGAAGCTGCGCATCGAGGAAGCCTCGGCGCGCACCCAGGCGCGCATCGACTCCGGCGTTCAGAAGATCGTCGGCGTCAACTGCTACCCGGCGCCGGATGAGAAGGCCATCGAGATTCTCAAGGTGGACAACGCCTCCGTGCGGGCGCAGCAGCTTGACAAGCTGAAACGCCTGAAGGCCGAACGCAATCAGGCGGACGTCGACCACGCGCTGCACGCGCTGGAGGTGTGCGCCGCCACCGGCGAAGGCAACCTGCTGGAGCTGGCGGTGGTCGCCGCCCGCGCCAAGGCGACGGTGGGCGAGATGTCCGCCGCGCTCGAGAAGGAATGGGGCCGGCATCGGGCGGAAATCCGCGTGGTTTCCGGCGTGTACAAGAAGGAGGCCTCGGCCATGTCCGCGACCATCGACAAGGTCAAACAGGACGTTGACGCGTTCGCTGAAAACGACGGCCGCCGGCCGCGCATTCTCGTCGCCAAGATCGGCCAGGACGGCCATGACCGCGGGCAGAAAATCATCGCCACGGCCTTCGCCGACCTGGGCTTTGACGTCGATATCGGCCCGCTGTTCGCGACGCCGGAGGAAGCGGCCCGTCAGGCCGTGGAAAACGACGTGCATATCCTCGGCGTGTCGTCCCTCGCCGCCGGACACCTCACCCTGGTGCCCGAGGTGCGCGAGGAGCTCAAGAAACAGGGCCGCGACGACATCATGATCGTTGTCGGCGGCGTGATTCCCGAGCAGGATTTCGACGCGCTTTACAAGGCGGGCGCCCAGGCGATCTTCCCGCCGGGCACCAACCTGCCGGTGGCCGCCGAGGCGCTGCTGACCAAGCTCAACGAAAAGCTGGGTTATACCCACTGACGTGTTGACAATGCACAGGCGCCGGAAGCGCCCCCGCGCTTCCGGTGCTTTTTTGTCGGGCACACGGTGGACGGGGTGGACTTGGTGGACTTGGTGGACAACCTGGATTGCTTCGCTCACGCTCGCACCGACGGCGCGGCGTTTTCTTTCGGCAAAACCGGCCTCCGGTTTGCGGAAAACGCCTGATCGGTGTACAAGCATCGGCGCGCCCCGCGCTCAGCGGCGCGGTTTTGGTTCATCGCTTGTTTTGAGGGTATTGTCATGGCTTTTCCGGATTTGACCGCCGATATCCGCGCCAAGGCGCCCGCGCTTCGCGGAACGCTGGAGGCCAATTATCCGCTGGGGGAGAAATCGTGGTTCAAGGCCGGCGGCGTGGCGCAATTACTGTTCTCCCCGGCGGATACCGCAGACCTGGCCCTGTTTTTCCGGGCGATCGGGCCGGATTTCCCGGTGCTGATCATCGGCGCCGGCTCCAACCTGCTGGTGCGCGACGGCGGCGTGCCGGGGGCGGTGGTGCAGGTCGGCAAGGCATTCGCCGAGGTGCGGGTGGAAGACGGCTGCCGCATCCGCGCCGGAGCGGCGGCGCCCGATGTCAAGGTGGCCCGGGCGGCGATGGAAGCCGGTATCGCCGGACTGACGTTCCTGCGCGGGATTCCCGGCTCCATCGGCGGCGCCGTGCGCATGAACGGCGGCGCCTACGGCGGTTCAATCAGCGATGTGTTCGTCTCCCTCACCGGGGTGACGCGGGCGGGCGAGCTGGTGGAACTCGGCAGGGAAGACATGAAATTCTCCTACCGCCATTCCGGCGCGCCGGAGGATATCGTGTTCACCGAGGTGCTGTTTCAGGGGCAGCCGGGGGACCCGGAACAACTGGCGGCCATCATGGCCGAGATTACGGAAAAGCGGGCCGCAACCCAGCCGATCAACGCCAAAACCGGCGGCTCCACCTTCAAGAACCCGCCGGGACACAACGCCTGGCAGCTCATCGAGGCCGCCGGCTGCCGCGGCATGCGGCGGGGCGACGCCGAAATGTCGGACCTGCACTGCAACTTCATGATCAATGTCGGCAACGCCACGGCGGCGGACCTCGAAGACCTCGGCGAGGAGGTGCGTCGCCGGGTGAAGGAGCATTCCGGCGTCGAACTGCAATGGGAAATCCGCAGGATCGGGGTGAGGTAAGCCTTTCGCGCCTGCCCCGCCCCAATGCCGGGCCCGCCCCAATGCCGGGCCGCGACTCGGCGGGCGCGGACGGCGGGCGGGCGGCGCGCCTGCCCCATAAACGGCAGAAACGAGACGGCGCTTGGCTTTGACCATATCGCCGGCACGCCATCCCGCCATCTCCGGAGCATTCAGGTGTGAATCCGTAACGGGAAATTTACCGTATCCCGGTTTGGCCATAATTTTGACACACAATGCCCTGATTGAGGCTGTGGGGTTACATAAAACAACGGTGGTTCAAATGGGGTGAATCGCCGGCAACGGAGTCGACCGGAGCCTGACCGTGAGCTTCGGGAGGTATTGTGTGGATTTTCCCTTGAGTTCCTCAGTTCAAAAAATTAAAATATTTATAACGAATCACTTGGGTCTCAACTCTCGCGACAGTGATATGGGTGACGCTTTCTGCAATCTCAAAGCTATTTTTTTCGCTTCCGTGGCGGGCCTTGTCTGTGTGGCCGTTGCGCAGGCGCGTCCGGTTTCGGGGCTTGAAGAAGCGCGTCAGCTCGTTACCGTTGTCGAACAGTCGGATTGTCAATTTGAGCGCGGCGGCGTGTGGTATACCGCCAGGGATGCCGCTGAACACCTGCGCGGCAAGTTGGCCTCTTCCGAAAAGCGGTTGAAGAGCGGAGAGTCGGTCATTCAATATGCTTCCGGAGCCGGTTCGGCCGCCAAATCCGCCAATCGGGTTCGCTGCCAGGATGAGACCGCCGACGCCAAAGACTGGTTTACCCGGAAACTGGCGGAGTTGCGCGAGGCCGAGTGATGGTTTGAATCCGGATGCTCCACCGCACCGGAACGGTTTTTGTTCCGGCGGTGTGTTTTGTTTTTGCCAACCCCATGCGGCGGCAACCCCGGACACCGCCCCGTTCAACCGCTTCATTCCTGCATTTTCCTCCCGTTCAGACCATTTGTCACGGCGACAAACGCCAATCCTTTCTGTACTGTACTGTGCGGCGGAGGGTTGGTTCGGAGCAGACACGTGTTGAAGAAAGACATTCCGCTTTGGCAGGGGCTCATGGTCATGGCGGGCAC
>JAISTL010000340.1 GCA_031272615.1 Methylobacteriaceae bacterium
GATGCGCCTCAAGCAGGGCAAAGGCCAGCCGATCCGGGAGGACGGGCCGCCGAACCAGCTGCTGACCAAGCGGGGAACGCCGACCATGGGCGGGCTGATGATTCTCGCCGGGTTTCTCATCGCCGTGCTGCTGTGGGGCAATCTCACCAACCGCTATGTGTGGACGGTGCTGGCGGTGACGCTGCTGTTCGGCGCCATCGGCTTCTATGATGACTATCTGAAGGTCTCGAAGCAGTCGCACAAGGGGTTTTCCAGCAAGGCGCGGGTCATTCTGGAACTGCTGGTTGCCGGCGGCGCGGTGTATACCATCGCGCGCGTCTACGGCTCGCACCTGCCCGCCGCCCAGGTGGGCGAAGCGCTGCGTCTGGCCATGCCGTTCACCATGGCCACCATCCCTTTGGGACTCATGTATTATGTGTTCACCACCATCGTCATCGTCGGCTCGGGCAACGCCGTCAATCTCACCGACGGGCTTGACGGGCTGGCCATCGTGCCGGTGATGATTGCCGCCGGAACCTTCGGGTTCATCTCCTACATCGTCGGCACGCCGTTGTTCGCCAATTATCTGCAGGTGCATCTGGTGTGGGGCGCGGCGGAGCTGTCGGTGGTGTGCGGCGCCATGGTCGGCGCCGGGCTCGGTTTCCTGTGGTTCAACGCGCCGCCGGCACAGATTTTCATGGGCGACACCGGCTCGCTGGCGTTGGGCGGGCTCATCGGCTCGGTGGCCGTGGCCGTGCGCCATGAGCTGGTTCTGGCGGTGGTCGGCGGCCTGTTCGTGCTCGAAGCGCTGTCGGTGATCATCCAGGTGATTTCCTACAAGCTGACAGGCAAGCGCGTGTTCAAGATGGCGCCCATCCACCACCATTTCGAGCTGCTGGGCTGGACGGAATCCCAGGTGGTTATCCGCTTCTGGATCATCGCCTTCGTGCTGGCGCTGGTCGGCCTGTCAACCCTGAAACTGAGGTGAGTTCATGATTCCGGTCACAGTGTATTCCGGCAGGAAGGTGGCGCTGTTCGGGCTCGGCGGCTCCGGCACGGCGACGGCGCTGGCGCTGCGGGCGGGCGGCGCGGTGGTGGAGGCCTTCGACGACAACCCGGCCAAACTCCCTGAGGCGGAACGGCTGGGCATCACCATCCGCGACCTGAAACAGGCGGACTGGAGCGGTTACGCGGCGCTGATTCTCTCTCCCGGCGTGCCGTTCACCCACCCGGAGCCGCACTGGAGCGTGACGTTGGCCAGGGTGGCGCAGGTGGAGGTCATCGGCGACATCGAGCTGTTCTGCCGCCAACGGGCCCGTGAAGCGCCAAGCTGCGCCTTTGTCGCCGTCACCGGCACCAACGGCAAATCCACCACCACGGCGCTCACCGCCCACATTCTGGCCGGGGCCGGGTTCGATGTGCAAACCGGCGGCAATATCGGCAAACCGGTGCTGTCGCTGGCGCCGCTCACCCCGTCACGGGTGTATGTCATCGAGTGCTCGACGTTCCAGATTGATCTGGCCCCGTCGCTCGAAGCCAGCGTCGGCGTGCTGCTCAACCTGTCGCCGGATCATCTTGACCGCCACGGCGGCATGGAGCATTACGCCGCCCTGAAGGAGCGGCTGATTCAGGCCGCCGGGTTTGCCGTCATCGGCGACGACGACGAATTTTCCCGCGCCGTTGCCGAACGGCGGAAAGGCCCGTTCGTGCGGATTGCCGCCGCTCACGCGCCGCAGGGCGGAGGCGTGTATGCCGACGGTTCGCGGGTGCTGGAGCAGCGCGGCGACGGCGCGCCGGAACGTGTCGCGGACCTTGCGGGAATCGCCTCACTCAGGGGCGCGCACAACGCCCAGAACGCCTGCGCGGCGGTGGCGACGGCGCGGCACTACGGTGTTGCCCCGAAGGTGATTGACGCGGCGCTCAAAACCTTCCCGGGCCTGGCGCACCGCATGGAGCAGGTCGGCGTGCTGGGGAGCACCATCTTCATCAACGATTCCAAGGCGACCAACGCGGATTCCACCGAGAAGGCGCTGCTGTCGTTCAGCAACATCTACTGGATTCTCGGCGGCAAGCCCAAGGCGGGGGGCATCACCAGCCTGGCGCCCCTGTTCCCCAAGGTGGTTAAGGCCTATCTCATCGGTCAGGCGACTGACGAATTCGCCGCGACACTCGACGGGCACGCGGTTTATGAAAAATGCGGCACGCTGGAAAACGCCCTGGACGCCGCGATGCGCGACGCGACGCTGGAACCGGGGCGGGAAAACGTGGTGCTGCTGTCGCCGGCCTGCGCCTCCTATGACCAGTTCCCCAATTTCGAGGTGCGCGGCGACCGGTTCCGCGAGTTGGTGAGGCAAATCACGGGCGCAGCATGAGTCAACCCGGGGCGTCCAGACTGCGGTTGAAGGCTTCCGCGTCCGCCTTGTCCAGGCTGTCGAACACCGGGTCATGCAAAAAACGCCCGCTCACCGCCGCGAGGGCGCCGTCAAACAGCGGCAGCGCCATGAAAGCCGGGAAGTTTTTGCCGTCGGCGGTGGTGATGCCGTAACGCGCGGCGTCGGCGAAGCCGAACCGCGGGTAATAATGTTCATGGCCGAACAGGATGACGGCGCGAAACCCCATGTCCCGCGCAATCCCCAACGTGCGCCTGACGAGCGCGCTTCCGACGCCCTGCCGCTGGTGGCGGGGCGCGATGCTGAGCGGCCCGAGTGTCAACGTTTCCCACCCGGCGCCGCTGCGTCCGGCAACATGGCTGCGGCTGTACATGATGTTGCCGATGACGGCGCCCTCCCGCTCGGCGACGAAATCCAGCCCGGGAACAAAGGCCGCGACCGCGCGCAGCCTGCGGGCCAGCAGCGCCTCCTTACCGTCGGCGTGGGGCGCGTCCCTGAAGGCGTCGCGGGTGAGGCGCTCGACGGCGCGGTAATCCTCCGGCCGCTCGGGCCGCAGCACATCATCCGGCATGGGAAACCTCCGGTGGAATTGCGCCCGTCCCATAGCAAAACCCGACGCGGGGAGCAACCGCCAGCGAGCTTACCAACAGCTCAAGGCCAATAAAAAAAGCGAAGGCCCGTTCACCGGGTCCCTTCGCCTGAATTGTCTCATCATCGTCCGGTTTTGCCGATCCGGCCACGGCGCCGGAATGCGGCGGTTCGGTTCAACGGGCCGTCTTGCGGAGCACCTTGCGGATAAGCTTATGGAAAGCCCGATCCATCACAACCACGTCACGCCGCAAATCATCTCTCAAAAAGCCGTATTTCTTCTTGCCCTGTGTCTTCATGTCTCTACCTCAATCCTGCTTGCCGGAACCCCCGGCTTCCTCGAGCCTTCCGGGTCCAAATCCCGGCGCATCAATTTTGTGATTCTCTTTTACACTATTTTCGTGGGTTTTGTTATGCAAATTTGGAATACCTATCATTCGTTTTTGCAAGATTCGACTTTTGTTAACCTTTGAACGCTGTTTCTGGTTTTCGCCCCGCGGGGCTGTCCGGTTTTTACGTCTTGTTAAAAATACCGTGTTTTCCCTTGATATATTAACACTCGTTTAGCGTATTCGGTGCATCATGGGTGACGGGTGCGGGTGGTGGTCCGCCGGCATCCGGTATCAGGCGTAGGGAATTCAACACGTTGACAGAAACACGGATCGAACGATCGGCGGTCGGCGACTGGTGGTGGAGCCTTGACCGCACCACGCTGGCGGCGCTGTCGATCCTCGCGTTTGCCGGGATCGTGTTTCTGATGGCCGGAAGCCCGGCGGTGGCGGCGCGTCTGCACTATTCCACCTTCCATTTCGTCTCGCGCCAGCTGGTGTTTCTGCTGCCGGCCTTCGCGGTGATGATGGCGATTTCCCTGCTGTCGCTGCGCATGATCCGCCGCCTGGCGCTCATCATCTATATTGTCAGTTTCATTCTCATTCTGCTGGCCTTTGAATACGGGCCGATGCTGAACGGCGCCCACCGCTGGCTCATGATCGGCGGCGTTTCCATCCAGCCGTCGGAATTCATCAAGCCGGCGTTTGTGGTGCTCACCGCCTGGGGGTTCGCCGAGGGGGCGCGGCGCACGGACATGCCCGGCTCCTTCCTGGCGTTGATTCTGCTGCCGCTGACCATCGTTCCGCTGGTGTTGCAGCCCGATTTCGGCCAGACCATGCTGCTCGCCGCCGTGTGGTGCTGCCTGGTGTTCACCGCCGGCCTGCACATTGTCTGGGTGCTGGGCTTGGGCGGCGCCGGCCTTGTCGGCGTTGCCGTCGCCTATGAGTTTCTGCCGCACGTGCAGGCGCGCATCGACCGGTTTCTCGATGCCTCGTCAGGCGGCAACTTCCAGGTGGATTCGGCGCTGCGCAGCTTTTCCGAGGGCAACTGGTTCGGCGTGGGGCTCGGCGAGGGCGTGGTCAAGCGCTATCTTCCCGACGGGCATACGGATTTCATCTTCGCCGTCATCGGCGAGGAATTCGGCGTGGTTGTCTGTCTCGCCCTGGTGGCGGTGTTCGCGTTCATCGTGCTGCGCGGCCTGGTGCTGGCGCGGAAGAGCGGCAACACGTTCTGCCGCCTGGCCGTCACCGGGCTGGTGACGCTGTTCGGCCTGCAGGCATGCATCAACATGATGGTCAACGTCCACCTGATGCCGGCCAAGGGCATGACGCTGCCGTTCATCTCCTACGGCGGCTCGTCGCTGCTTTCGCTTGCCATCGCCATGGGCTTTCTGCTGGCCCTCACCCGCCGCAGACTGAGCCTGGAGCTCTACGGCGACGAGTGAACCGGCCGCGGATTGTCTCATCCGACGATGCGCGCGGCCTCCGGTGGACGAGGGTGGACTTGGTGGACCGGGTGGACTTGGTGGACGTGTTGCCGGCTTGCAGCCCCGGATCCGGGATACGGTTTACCCGTGCGCAAAACCGGAATCCACACTGTTTCCGGGTTCCTGCTGTGCACAAAACGGGGGTTTCGGTCTATCCCACAGTGTCCAGTTTTCGGGGTACAATTTAGTCCACCTAGTCCACCGTGTCCACCTAGTCCACCGTGTCCACCAAAAAGCCCGCGGATGGCGCGGCGGCGGCAATTTCCGGACATTCGCAAACGTTCCCGTGATTCGCCGGACATTCCTCATCGCCGCCGGAATGTGCCGCCGGGAAGGATGTTTGCCTTGCCTTTATCCACCCTGTCCACCGCAACCGCGCCGCCGCCCGCCTCACTCCCATTGACCGGAAAGCTTTTTTATTTCAATAAGGGAAGCGGAATTTCGCCGGCAGGTCTCATTGCCCGTTTTGACACCGGCGCGAACAACCGGAATTATCCATTTCCTTGCCGCCCGAAAAGGAATAAGAGGCGGCGGAACACGACCGGGAGACGATTATGGACACAAATCGGCTGATTGTTGTGGCCGCGGGCGGAACGGGCGGGCACCTGTTCCCCGCGGAGGCTCTGGCGACGGTGCTCAAAGCGCGCGGAAACCGGGTCATTCTCGCCACCGACGGGCGGGTCAACGAGTTTACGGAAGGCTTCCCCGCCGAGGACATTGTCGTGTTTTCCACAGCTTCTCCGTCGGTCAACTCGCTGTTCCGCAAAGCCGCGGCCATTTTCTGCATCGGCCGGGGCGTGCTGGAAGCGCGGGCGTATTTCCGGGAAAAACGCCCGGATGTGGTGGTGGGGTTCGGCGGTTATCCGTCGGTACCGCCGGTTTTTGCCGCGGCCCTGCTCAAAATTCCGTCGGTCATCCATGAACAGAACTCCGTGATGGGGCGCGCCAACCACATGCTGGCCAGGGACGCCGCCGTCATCGCCACCGGGTTCCCGAACCTCAACGGCGTGCCGCGCAAGGCGCGCGGACTGCAGGTTTACACCGGAAACCCGCTGCGGCCCATCGTGCTTGAGGCGGCGCAAAAACCCTTCCCGCCCACCGACGGGAGCAGCCCCATCAAGGTGCTCATTTTCGGCGGCAGCCAGGGCGCGCGGGTGTTCTCCGACGTGGTGCCGGAGGCGTTTTCCTCCGTTGCCGAAGACAAGCGCAAACGCCTTGTGGTGGTGCAGCAGGCCCGGCCCGAGGACGTCGAACGGGTGCGCGGCCATTACAAGGCGCTCTACATGCAGGCGGAGGTCGAGCCGTTCTTCAAGGACCTGCCGGCGCGGATGGCCGACAGCCACCTGGTGATCGCCCGGGCCGGCGCGTCGACCGTGTCGGAACTGGCCGCCGTCGGACGCCCGTCCATCCTCGTTCCCCTGCCCGGCTCGCTGGATCAGGACCAGGCGGCCAACGCCGAAAGCCTTTCCGCCATCGGCGCGGCGAAGGTCATCCGGCAGCGGGACTTCACCGCTCCCCGTCTGGCGCGGGAACTGACCGACATCGTTGCACAGCCGGAAACGCTGGCGGCGCAGGCGGAAAACGCCCGTCGCGCCGGGGTTCCGGATGCCGCCGAAAAGCTGGCCGACGCCGTGATGGAGCTCATCGCGCGGCAGCCGCCGCCGGCGCCCCCTCCGGCCTGATTTTCCTTTATTGTATCCTCAAGAAAGCACCCGTTCATGAAACTTCCTCCGAAACTCGGCCCTATCCATTTCATCGGCATCGGCGGCATCGGCATGTCCGGCATCGCCGAGGTTCTGCACAATCTGGGTTATACGGTGCAGGGTTCGGACGCGTCGGACAACAACAATGTCCGCCGCCTCGCCGCCAAGGGAATCCGCACCTTCATCGGGCAGAAGGCCGAAAACCTGGACGGCGCCGAGATTGTCGTCGTTTCGTCGGCCATCAAGCGCGACAATCCGGAATTGCAGCACGCGCGGGAGCTGCGCCTGCCGGTGGTGCGCCGCGCCGAAATGCTGGCCGAGCTGATGCGTTTCAAAAGCTGCGTCGCGGTGGCCGGCACCCACGGCAAAACCACCACCACATCGCTGGTGGGCACGCTGCTCGAAGCCGGCGGGCTTGACCCGACGGTCATCAACGGCGGCATCATCAACGCCTACGGCACCAACGCCCATATGGGCGGCGGCAGCTGGATGGTGGTGGAAGCCGACGAATCCGACGGCACGTTTTTGAAACTGCCGGCGGAAATCGCCGTCGTCACCAATATCGACCCGGAACACCTGGACCACTTCAAAACCTATGACGCCGTCAAGCAGGCGTTCCGCAGCTATATCGAGGCGATTCCGTTTTACGGCTTCGCGGTGGCGTGCATCGATCATCCGGCGGTGCAGGCGTTGATCGGCCATATCGAAGACCGGCGCATCGTCACCTACGGCGTCAATCCGCAGGCCGACGTGCGCCTCACCGACGAGGACCTCTCCGGCGGGCGGAGCCGCTTCACCGTGACCATCCGCGACCGCC